>JAGHTR010000138.1 GCA_018065205.1 Candidatus Colicola caccequi | reverse complement strand
CATGCAGAAGAATGGGCATTCCGTCATGTACAAACAATTGCTTCTCAAGTAGGTAAGTGCGGAGAAAGTGATGGTAATCACTATTCAGGACAAGATGCTATTGGTTACTTCCGTATCTTTGCCAACTCTGAAGATAAGAACTCTTATTTAGGCTTCCAACCTGTTTATTCAGCAGCCTTTGGAATAGATGGTGAAGATTGGCAAATTAAGGACTTTGCTAATACCGGTAATGCGAATTATCATGGTCATGAATATGCAACTGATATCAATGATATGATTGAGGTGCCGGAAGGATATAACACCAATGTTAAGTTGTATGTTGGTACTAAGAATAGCCATGGTACAGTCAATCAAGTTTATGAACGCAGTAATATGCGCTTGATGAGTTATGTACCTGAATTGAATGGCACAGGGCATGCTCATGAGTTTGGTAGATTGTATATCCACCCGGCAGATGCTTGCAATGATGCAGATAACTACGATGTACACTTTGTACGTTTCTACCGTCTGCACTATGATTTGGACGGAGGTGAGACGGCTGCGGCTTATGACGACCAATTTGCTTGGTCTGGTGCAACCACTCAAGAAAAAACCTTCACGCTGGCAGTGGCTCCGACGAGGGATGGTTACACATTCTTGGGATGGAGTGTCAATAGCACAACCATGCAACCTGGTGCGAGTGTAACTCTGAGTGACGATGTAACGGCAACTGCTATCTGGGCAGAGAACTTCACGGTAACATATGAGATTGGTGGATATAGTTCGTCTTGCAGTGGTTCAACAACACATTACTGCGGCGAGAAAAATATCATCGTTTGTGACAACTTAGTTGTTCCAACCGGATATACGTTCAATGGCTGGACTTCTAATATAGAGATTGATGATAAGACATCATTCAAGGGTGGCGATAAGTTCACTATGCCTTGCAATAATGTAGTCTTCACGGCTGACGTAACTGCTGACAAATATACGATTACATATAATGGTCTGGAAGGTGCAAGTAACCCTAACCCCGCTACTTACACGATTGAGAGTGCATTTGATTTTGCGGCTCCGGGAGAACGTGCAGGATATACATTTGTTGGTTGGTTTGATGCTGAAACAGATGGCAATCCTGTAACCGGTATTACATTGGGCAGTACGGGTGACGTGACCGTTTGGGCTCATTGGAATGCAAATAGTTATAGTGTAACATTGCATAAGAATACTGAGGATGTAGGTAGTACGGATGGTAGTGCAACCTTCGTATATAACACTTCTGCTCCAACCAGTTATGTCGCTGCTACACGCAATGGTTATGACTTGGCAGGCTATTATACTACTCAACTTGCTACTGGTGAAATAGTACTGAATGCAGATGGTTCGGTTGCTGCCGGCAATTTGACTAACTGGAAGACTGATGGCAAGTGGACAAAAGCCAATAATGATGGTGTTTTATTTGCCAAATGGAAGGCTATTACCGGTATTGACTATTACGTATATCATTACAAGATGAATGTAGATGGTACTTATCCGGAAACTCCAAGTGAACAAACGAGAGGTCAGGGGCATACAGACGAAGTGAAGACCAATCTTGATCCAAAGACTTACGAAGGATTTGTTACGCCTGAACACCAAGATTTGACTATCGTTTATGGTGGTGAAAACATCTTAAGGTACTACTATGAGCGTAATAAATATGAATTGACTTGGGA
>JAGHTR010000088.1 GCA_018065205.1 Candidatus Colicola caccequi | reverse complement strand
CACCTCTTCGGGTGTAAGAGGTTGTAGGTAGTTACTTTTTGATTTTGGCGTCCAAGCGCACCCGTTGCGGTATCTGCGCATTGGTGAATGGCATGAATGGTGTGAAAGTAGATGCATGATTGCTGACAGTGCTGACAGAAAAGGCGTTTTTTCTATAATATATTTTAT
The DNA here is from genome assembly GCA_018065205.1 of Candidatus Colicola caccequi. GTDB lineage: Bacteria > Bacteroidota > Bacteroidia > Bacteroidales > Paludibacteraceae > Colicola > Colicola caccequi. The sequence continues at coordinate 1,914 of JAGHTR010000088.1, read as the reverse complement.
TTCTCTCTCCTTACGCGGGGATTATATATATATAAGAATATACTGTCAGCACTGTCAGCATTTTCTTCTAAGCCATGCTCTGTTTGTGATATTCGTTCATGTGCAACTGATTGATTATTACTAAGTTTTGCCACCATATACTACTTGTACCGGCAAGCCCGCAACGTTTAGGTTCAAACCCACTTGCTGTCAGCAGTTTTCCTAGTGCTGTCAGCAGAATCTTCTTAATAATCGCGCAGGTTTTATGCTACAAAGATACAAAAAAAGTGGGACAAAAAGTGTCCCACTCGCAAAAAAAATGTATTTTTATTGCATTCTGTGGCGTTTTTAACGCAATTTTTCTGATGAAAGTCGCAGAATAAGCGGCTGCGCATACGCACAACCGCTTATACCAAAACTGCCCGAAGGGTTTGCCCAAGCATAATAATAAATCACTCTAACGGCAACTGTTAAGAGAACCGAGTAAAGCAGAGTAAGCCACTATAGCCCCTCGATAACATCCCAAAAGCATTTCGGAAGGTACACATTAGGCACATTAACTGCTTCTTGGAACATTGGAGCGACCTCCCTTGGCGAATACCCTGCGATGCCGCATCCGACAGCAGTAACGAGGAAGATAAGATTCGGATGTTGTTTGGCACAATCAATGAACGTTGCCACCGCACGGCGAAAAGATGTCTCGCCTTCCATCGTTGGAAGGGCATAACAATGACCGGTAAGACCTTCACCTACGCCCCATACAGCACCAAAGGTACGAAAGGCAAAGTAGGCAGCACCGCCTCCGTGGTGTCCCTCAATGTTACTACCGAACACGAATACCTCGTTCTTTTTCAGCGATTGGATATTGTCCGGCGCGATACGGGTGGTAAATTTACACATAAATTGTGAATTGAGTTAAATTAACTGCTCAAAGGGCACTTCATGCTCAAACAAAATTACCAAACCAATTACAAGATGTCGTCAGTTTCAAAAGTCAAGTAATTAAATTTGTCATCACCATCTTCTTCGGCATTTCTAAGACTTTTGCTTTTCCCATTGACAAACACATATTTAAGTCCATTCAAAGAGTTTGAATTCTCTAAACTATTTGATGTACCATAAAATGCTCGGTGATTTTTGCTAAGATATTTGGCACGTTCCATAATGACCCAACGGTATATATTAGCCCACGGAGTATGCATAGGATTGATAACTATATCAACAGACGAAAACAATTGCTCAAATTCCTTTTGCATACTTGGCACTGCAATAGTAGGTTTGCCGTTTTTGTGGCATCTAATAATGCTACTTTCTCCACATAAAAGCAATAGACATTTTTTTCCATCAATTTCGAATTGACGATGTTCACGCAATTCATTAAGTAACTTTCGAGCAATGTCTATATTTATTTGTCTTGATTGAGAAAATACCTGTCGCGAATTCATAGACTGAATGTGCCCATTTTGAAGCAAGAACAATTCGCCATGTCGCTGACGATCAATAATAACCTCTATTACCGCAGTCACTCTATTGCCTTTCTTTATGGCACTTTCTAATTTGGGTAAATCTCTTTTAGAACCTAGAGCCCAACCCGGAAACACAATCAGACCTTTTTTAAGCGTATTAACGCGGGAAATGGTATACTCTAAACGACTCCTATTAGTACAACCATATTGTGATGAAATGATACAAATTTTCATAAATTTCCCGTTCAATAATAAAACAACAAAATATAAAATCATAAAATTGCCTGCAAAATTATAAAAAAAAAATCTATATACGCAAATTTGGAGGTAATTATTTTCTATTTTCAATCACCCATCTACCCTTTTTGCGACCAATTATATTCTTAGTCAAGAGTAAGAGTGTAATGTCAAAGTTTAGCAGCAATTTCAACTAAACCTGCACGAATTTCATCGTCTGTAGGTGGATTCG
>JAGHTR010000128.1 GCA_018065205.1 Candidatus Colicola caccequi | reverse complement strand
GAATTAGCCGATGGTGCCTTCGAGGGAGAGTTGGAGGAGTTTTTGGGCTTCGACGGCGAACTCCATGGGCAATTTATCCATGACCTCTTTGGCGTAGCCGTTGACGATTAGTCCGACGGCATCCTCTAAGCCGATGCCGCGTTGTTGGCAATAGAAAAGTTGATCCTCGTTAATCTTGGATGTAGTGGCCTCATGCTCCACGGTAGCCGTAGGGTTGGCTATTTGCATGTCGGGGAAGGTATGTGCGCCACATTGGTCACCCAAAAGGAGGGAGTCGCATTGGCTGTAATTACGCACGTTTTGGGCATGTGAGACAACTTTAACGAGGCCTCGGTAGGAGTTCTGGCTATGCCCTGCCGAGATACCTTTGCTGATGATGCGTGAGCGCGTGTTGGAGCCCAAATGAATCATCTTGGTGCCGGTATCCGCCTGCTGGTAATTATTGGTGACTGCCACAGAGTAGAACTCGGCGGATGAGTTATCGCCTTTTAGGATGCAAGAGGGGTATTTCCATGTGATGGCGGAGCCTGTTTCGACCTGGGTCCAACTGAGTCGTGCGTTCTCGTACGTGATGCCTCGTTTGGTGACGAAATTATATATTCCCCCCTTGCCGTTTTTGTCGCCGGGGTACCAGTTTTGGACGGTGGAATATTTGACTTCAGCGTCCTTATGCACCACGATTTCGACGATGGCTGCGTGCAGTTGATTTTCGTCCCTCATCGGCGCCGTACATCCCTCTAAATAACTGAGATACGCCCCTTCGTCCGCCACCAATAAAGTGCGTTCAAACTGGCCTGTATTGCCGGCATTGATGCGGAAATAAGTAGACAGTTCCATGGGGCAGCGAACGCCCTTTGGGATATAGACAAACGAGCCGTCGGAGAAGACAGCCGAATTGAGCGCCGCATAGAAATTATCGCCATAGGGGACGACCGAGCCGAGGTAATTTCGGACCAGTTCGGGGTAGTTCTGAACCGCCTCCGAAATAGAGCAAAAAATGATGCCTTGTTTGGCTAATGTTTCGCGAAAAGTAGTCTTGACGCTAATGGAATCCATGACGGCATCCACCGCCATATTTCCAGCCAAAGCCGCCCGTTCTTCCAAGGGTATTCCCAACTTATCAAATGTCTTCTCAACCTCAGGATCGATGGTAGTAGAAGCGGGTTTTTGGACCTTAGGAGCGGCATAGTAAGAGATGTCCTGAAAATCAATCTCGGGGATGTTGAGATGTGCCCAATCAGGCACCGGCATCGTGAGCCATTTTCGGTAGGCTTTCAGGCGGAAATCGAGCAGCCATTCGGGTTCATTTTTCTTAGTCGAAATGAGCCGAATAACGTCCTCGTTCAGTCCGCGCGGGATGATATCGGTCTCCACATCGGTGGTAAAGCCGTATTTATACTCCTGCGAGGTTATGTCCTTTATCTCTTTTTGCATACAATTAGAGCCGCCCTGAGGCGGCTCGTTGGAGGTCGGTAGCAGATTCGAACCGCTGTCCCCGGTTTTGCAGACCGGTCCCTAACCACTCGGGCAACCGACCGTTCGTCGAAGCAACAACATCGCAAGGGTTGATTGCCACTCCGTTTAATCAACAGGCGAGTTGTGCTTCTCCTCTCCGAAAAACCTCTGATGAGCTTTTTCGGGGGACTCAAAGAGTCCGAAGGAATGGCTAATCAAAAAGTGTTGTGCGCCTACACTTTTTTTCAAAAGCGAGTGCAAAATTACAAAAAAAAATTGGATTGTGCAAATATTTTTGCAAATTATTTGCTTTTTTCAGGATTTTCTGCCTCTTTTTGTGCCTCTCGCAAGGCTTGTATTTCTTGCTGATGCAATAATTGTCGTTCCAAATCCGCCCTATGCAAGGCTTCGGCTTCCGCCTTAGGCAGGGGCTTGGTGCGCATCAGTTCCAAGTAGATGAGCAGGGTTGCCCAAGCGTCCGTAGAGGCGTATCGAGCCTGCTCGGGCGTGAGGTGGGAATTCTCCCAATTAGTGAGTTGTTGTGCCTTACTGATTTTCCGACCAAAACAGATGGCGAAGATTTTTTGGAGCCCCAAGTCGAGGATGCCATAGCGTCCGCAAATCGACTGTATATCCACGCAATTAGCCGGGCGAAAATCGCGTCGTCGGCGCAGTCCGTTGAGATCGTCTTTGAAGGCCAGTCCCACTTTACAGATGTCCTTATTAGAAAAGAGCGCGCATAGCGCCTCGGGCATGCCTACGTGCGTGAGGCGGAACAGGTAACACCGTTCCTGCGAGGCGATTTGGACCAATGCCGTAGGGTAATGAACCCCTCGCGTAAAACTGGGACGCGACTCCGTATCCACCCCCAGCACCTTACACGAAGAGAGGTAGGCGATGGCTTCGTCCACCTTATTCGGACTATCCACCACGATAACCTCGCCCTCAAAGCCAACCACGGGCATTGATTGCACCACTTCCTTGTCAATTCGATGTGTAAAAGTATTCGGTTTCACGCGTTTTTTCTCAAAAAACGGTGCAAAGATACAACTTTTTTTGCAAATATACAAATATATTTGCTTATTCCATTTTTTTTTTGTAACTTTGCAACCGATTATGCGCAAGACGATATTAGCATATTTGAAAAACCCCTACTACGTAGCCTTGTTGGTGCTGGGTATTGTGGCCGTTGCGGGCTTCTGCCTACTCTTTTTTTGGCCGTATCGGCTATACGATTGGGTACTGACCAATAAGAATATTCTCTTTTGGTCGGAGATAGGTGTGTTGGCCTTGATGGTGATTATTCTGGTGGCGTTAGTTAAGCACCTGCATGAGGAGTTAGAGGATATCCACCGCCGCACGACGGACTCCAGCGAGAAAGCCGGCATGTATAATTTTTATGACGAGCGAGGGGAGTTGAAGTTGTCGGTTAAGCCGGAGAACGCCTATTACATAGAGTCCGCGGATAACTACGTGCAGATTCATTACCGCAGCGGCAACAAAATACAAGTGCTATTGATTCGCAACTCGATGAAGAACATTGAATGGCGATTCAGGGACATGCATCTGGTGCGTTGTCACCGGTCGTACATTGTGAATGTGGATTTGGTGCAAGCCGTAAGGCGGATAGACGGGGAGATGGTGTTGGACTTTGAGGACCCGGAGTTGCCCGTTTTGCCGGTCAGCAAGGCCTATAGCGAACAGATTATGCAATTTTTTACTAACTAAATAACTAACAAACTAAATTTTTGCAACAATGAAAAAAACAATGCTTTTCGCAGCCGCTATGATGGTTGCCGTTTTTGCCAACGCGCAACACGTTACGCCATTGGATTCGATTACTGAGTTTCAATTAGACAGTATGCGTGTTACTTATGTCAACAATGCCGCAGGTTTATTGTTGGAGTTACAGGCTCTGCAAGCAGCCGTAGAGGCTGATGTTCAGAAGTTGAAAGATGCCGAAAAGCAACTGAAGGAAGAGACTGCTTACTCCAAGAGTTTGGCTAAGTATGCCAAATCAGGTATCAGCGCATTGGCAGGTATAGAGAAGAGTTACAACACCGACATCAGCGGTCTGCAAAAACTGCGTGAGGTGTTGGATGAAGAGTTGACCACTATCCATAAACTGACCACCATTAAGGATGATCACATTCAGAAGTTAGAAGAGAGCCTGAAGAGCCAAATAACTCCTATCGGCGAGCAAATCAACAACTTGCAGACTGAACTTAAGAACATTGCTCAACGCAAAGCCAGTTTGACGGAGCAACAGAATGCCTTGGCTATCTATGACCAAGAGATTCAGAACAAAGGAGCGCAGTTGAAGACCCTGCAAGCGCAAGTTAAACTCAACAAGGACGCCATCAAAGATGAGTTGAAAGTGGCTAAAGTGGCTGCTAAAATACAAAAATAAGAATCCATGAAGGTTATCAATTTATCGGAGCACAATAGTGTTCTTAACCACTATTTGAAAGAGATACGTAGCATCTCGATTCAGCAGGACAAGATGCGCTTCCGCCGTAATATAGAGCGGATAGGCGAAGTGATGGCCATTGAGGTGAGCAAGACGCTGACCTACGCGCCGGAGGAAGTGCAAACGCCTATGGAAAAGACGCACGTAAACACGATTAGCGATGGTGTTGTAATCGGTTCCGTTCTGCGTGCAGGATTGCCACTGCATCAGGGATTTTTGAATATGTTTGACCATGCGGAGAACGCCTTCTTGAGTGCCTTCCGTCGCAAGAACGAGCAAGGGCAGTTGGAAGTTGTTTCCGAATACATGGCCGCTCCGGATTTGAATGGCAAGGCTTTGTTATTGGTGGATCCGATGTTAGCCACCGGTTTATCTTTGGAAGTGGCCTACAAGGCATTGCTCAAGAACGGTACGCCTAAGACGCTGCATATATGCTGCGTGATTGCGTCGCCGGAAGGAGTGGAGAACCTATGCAAAGCCATGCCGGAAGACAGTACCCTTTGGGTAGCATGCATCGATAGAGGCACGAACGAGAATAAATACATTGTTCCCGGCTTAGGCGATGCCGGCGACTTATGCTTCGGCAATAAACTCTAAATGGACGAACTAACCTACCAAATAGCGTGGACCTGTCTATACCCCACCCGATTGCGCACCACTAAGCAATGGCTGGAGCAGTATGGCAGTGCCTCCGCGGCTTGGGAGAGGTTAGAAGTGGAAGGCAAGCAAGCCGCCTTAGAGAGGGCCCAGCAAGAAAGGGAATGGATTGACCAACATAACATCAGCACCTATTTCTACCAAGATGATACGTATCCTTATCGTCTAAGAGAATGTATTGATGCCCCTATCTTGTTATATGGCAAAGGCCATCTGCGCGTCAACGAAGGCAAGATGTTATCCATCGTAGGTACACGTCAAGCCAGCGATCGATGCAAGAGTTTAGTGAGGCAGTTGGTGCTGGACCTGAAAGAGATGGTGCCGGATATAACGATTATCAGCGGGCTTGCCTACGGCATAGATGTAGCGGCTCACCGAGCAGCGTTAGAGGCAGGTTTACCCACCTGGATTATTCCGGCGCACGGTTTAGACCGCATCTATCCGTCCCTGCATCGCGATGTAGCCGTTCAGGCATTGGAGAAGGGAGGTATCCTGACGGAATACATATCCGGAACGGAGCCTGAAAAACTGCATTTCGTTGCCCGCAACCGTATCGTAGCCGGACTGGCAGATGCCGTGTTAGTGGCCGAGAGTAAGCAGCGAGGAGGCAGTTTGATTACCGCCAAGATGGCTCGGGATTATAACCGAGACCTATTCGCCTTTCCGGGCCGTCCTTCGGACGACAGTATGACCGGATGTAACATGCTGATTCGGGATCAAAAAGCCCAACTGATTGAGAACGCCCAAGACCTGGTGAACGCGATGCAATGGGAGCCGGTCAATCAACCGATACAAACAAGCATCTTCACGATGCCGGAAGATATAACGACGGAGCAAAAACAGTTGTTGGAACTGCTGGAAGGGTCCGAAGAGGGCATCCATGTGAACCTATTGGTGATGGAAACCCAACGCCCCTATGCCGACGTAGCCTCCGACCTGATGATGCTGGATATGATGGGCGTAGTCAAGAGTTTGCCGGGAGGAGTATATAAAACGCAGACGTAAACGCAAACGAGAACAAATTAAACATAAAGATATGAAAAACGATTTAGGAATTTTATTGGTAATTGCAGGTGTGTTATGCCTGTTAGTGTACGTATTAGGCGTTCAAGTAAATGCTTTACTGGTTATTAGTTTAGTATTAGAAGTAGCAGGTATATTGGCATATATCCTCCTTAATCGCAAGCAATAGTGATTATTCAGTTGGAGGACATCCACTTTTATGCCTATCACGGCGTATATGAACAAGAACGACGGGACGGGAATGATTTTCTCGTGACGGTTCGTTTGGATATGCCGGAGAGTAAGGCCGTAAAGACAGACCAACTGGCCGATACCGTCAGTTATGAGGATGTCTATGCCCTTGTGGCACACGAGATGGCTATTCCGTCTCAGTTATTAGAACATGTGGCAGGTCGTATTCGTAACAGCCTGGAGCAGGCTTATCCTTACGCCACTATCCACGTGCAGATTAAGAAGAAAAACCCACCCGTAGGAGGAGACGTTGCTTGGGCAACGATAGAGATTTAGTATGGCAGATTTTAACGATTCTATCAAGTATCACCTAACCGGTATGTACCAGGACTGGTTCTTGGACTATGCCTCGTATGTTATCTTAGAGCGTGCCGTTCCGGCTATTGAAGACGGTCTGAAGCCCGTTCAACGACGCATTCTGCATGCGATGAAGTGTGTAGATGACGGCAAGATGAATAAAGTGGCCAATATTGTAGGACAAACGATGCAGTATCACCCACACGGTGATGCCAGCATAGGTGACGCATTGGTGCAATTAGGTCAGAAAGACCTGCTAATCGACTGCCAAGGAAACTGGGGAAACATATTAACCGGTGACGGAGCAGCCGCTCCTCGTTACATAGAAGCCCGACTGAGCAAGTTTGCATTAGAGACCGTTTTTAATGCCAAGACGACCCATTGGATGCTGAGTTACGACGGCCGTAAGAAAGAACCTATCCATCTGCCAATCAAGTTCCCACTCTTATTAGCCCAAGGCGTTGAAGGTATTGCCGTAGGATTGAACTCCAAGATTTTGCCTCATAACTTCAACGAGTTATGCGATGCTTCCTCGGCGTACTTGCGCGGGGAGGAATTTCAGTTATTCCCGGATATGCCTACTGGCGGCGTAATTGATGTAAACAAGTACAATGACGGCGAACGCGGCGGCACGATTCGTATTCGCGCCAAGATACAAAAAGCCGACGATAACCGCACCCTTATCATCTCCGAAATCCCTTACGGCACAACGACCGGCAAGATTATTGAGACTATTCTGCGTGCCAACCAAAAAGGTAAGATTAAGGTCAAGAAAGTAGATGACTTCACCGCCGAAGAGGCACGTATCGTTGTGCAATTGGCTCCGGGCTCATCTTCCGACAAGGCCATTGACGCGCTATATGCCTTTACCGATTGCGAAGTAAACATATCGCCTAACTGCTGCGTCATTCAAAATAAAAAGCCTATCTTCACCAACGTGAGCAACTTGCTCCGCATGAGCACCGATAACACGAAAGAACTGCTTAAATGGGAACTGGAGATTGAGAAGAGTGAGTTAGAGGAGCAGTACTTCTACACTTCGTTGGAGAAAATCTTTATTGAGAACCGTATCTATAAGGAGGAAGGTTACGAAACCGCTCCCGACAAAGATAAGTTAATCGCGTTTGTGGACCAAGCCCTTACGCCATGGAAGCCCCAACTGATTCGCGAGGTCACCACAGAGGATATTGAGAAGTTATTTGAGATTCGCATGATTCGCATCACTAAGTTCGACAGCAAGAAAGCCGATGAGTTGATGAAGGACTTAGAGAAGAAGATTAAAGGATGTATCAAGAACCTCAACCACCTGACCGAATACACGATTCAATGGTTTGAGCACCTCAAGGAGAAATACGGCGCGTTGTATCCACGAAAGACCGAAGTAAGGAACTTCGCCAACGTGAATGTAAAAGCCGTAGTAGAGGCCAATGAGAAACTGTATGTCAACCGTGCCGAAGGCTTTATCGGAACAGGGTTGAAGAAAGACGAGTTCTTATGCAACTGCTCGGATTTGGACGATGTGATTGTATTCCATAAGAACGGTACGTACAAAGTGGTACACGTAGCCGACAAGATCTTTGTGGGCACAGATATTATCCATATTGATATCTTCCATAAGAACGATAACCGCACAACCTATAATGCCGTTTACCGCGATGGCAAGAATGGCGTTTATTATATGAAACGCTTTAACGTAACCGGTGTGGCTAAAGATAAAGAGTACGACCTTACGCAAGGTAAGCCGGGCAGCAAAGTGGTATATTTCACTGCCAACCCGAACGGTGAAGCCGAAGTGATAAAGGTGAGTCTCAAGCCCAATCAACATCTTAAGAAAACCGAGTTGGTTAAGGACCTGAGCGAATTGGCGGTTAAGGGTCGTACCAGTCGAGGCAACTTATTGACCAAGTACGATATCAAGTCCATCTCCCTGAAGGCCAAAGGTCATTCAACCTTAGGCGGCCGCAGCGTTTGGTTTGATCCGGATATACTGCGCATTAACTACGACGGTCATGGTATGTACTTAGGCGACTTCACCGAAGACGATCGCGTATTGGTCATCATGAAGAACGGTGACTATATGCTGACGACTTTTGAGGAGACAGCCCATTTTGAGCCGGAATGGTTACGCATCGAGAAGTTCAATCCGGACAAAGTATGGTCGCTTGTGCTATGGAACGCCGAATTAGGCTATTATTACGCCAAACGTTTCATCTTTGACGCTACCTTCAAGCCGCAAAACATGTTAGGCGAGAATGACGAGAGCCGCATTGAATGGTTAAACGATAGCGAAGATGCCACCTTCCTCGTGCATTATCAAGATGAGAACCGGGAGGACCTGACATTAGTGATGGCGGAGTTTATTGAACCCAAATCGCCGAAGGCCAAAGGTAAACGTATCACTACGTTAGATATCGCGTCCATCGAGGATATAACGCCCGTTAACGAGGACGGTGCCGAGGACGGTGCCGAGGGGAACTCCGATGAAGAGAATGGTGCCTCCGAGCACTCCGAAGAAGAAAACGAAAACGTTAACGATAACGAAAACATAAAAGAAGAAACACCCATGATGGATGTTCCTTTAACGATAACGAATGAAGTGCCGGAGGACAGTCAACCGGTAGATAATCAGTTAACTTTATTCTAATTGTTGACGAACTTGTTCGCGCAGTTGCTCATCGGATATTTGGTCGATGATATCCTGCATGAAAGCATTTATCAGCATTTTTCGTCCCGTAGCGGGGTCTATTCCACGTTGTTGCATGTAGAACAGCGCCGACTCATCTAATTGGCCGGTAGTGGCTCCGTGACTAGCCTTGACATCATCTGCGTATATCTCCAATTGCGGTTGGGTGCGCATCGTAGCCTGTTCGCTTAACAATAAGTTGCGATTGGTTTGGATGGCACTAACTTTTTGGGCATCGGGCAGAATTTTTAATTCCCCTTGGAAAGAGCCTTGTGCCTGATCATCCAGCACGAACTTGATGATTTGTTTGCTGGAGCCACCTCCGACATCGTGTCTCACGCGCGTACATGTATGTACGCAATCCTTATTAGTCACGTACGCGAGCGCGTAAATCTCGGTTTGGCAGTTAGTGCCTGCATGGTGAATTTCGATTGTATGACGAGCGTCGAATGAGGGTCGAGTGAGGGTCGAGTCAGGATAGTCAATTATCACAATGCGCAAAGCCGAATCAGCGGCCTGAGAGATAGACAGGTCGAGATTGGGTTCGTTAATAAAAACGAGTTCCTTATGTTCCCCTTTATTCAAACTCAGCATATCCTTTTTCTTCCAATTCAAGTGCCAATTCCTTGCCACCTGTTTTAACGATACGTCCATTAGCCAACACATGTACGAAGTCCGGAACGATATAGTCCAGTAGACGTTGGTAGTGGGTGATGACGATAGAGGCGTTATCCTTGGTTTTAAGTTTATTCACGCCATCGGCAACAATACGCAACGCGTCTATATCAAGTCCCGAATCGGTTTCATCCAAGATGCTCAAACACGGTTCAAGCATAGCCATTTGGAATATCTCGTTTTTCTTTTTTTCGCCACCGGAAAAGCCTTCATTCACGCTGCGGTTATTGAGTTTATCCGCCATCTCCAGCATTTTCTTTTTCTCGCGCATTAGGCGCAAGAACTCTGTGGCAGAGAGCGGTTCTTTGCCTTCGTACTTACGTTTTTCATTCACCGCCGTACGCATAAAATTAACCATCGATACGCCGGGTATCTCTACCGGATATTGAAAACTAAGGAACACTCCTTCGCGAGCACGTTGCTCCGGAGTCATCTCTAATAGGTTTTTGCCCTTCAGCCACACTTCACCCTGAGTAACGGTATAGAGCGGGTTACCGGTAAGGACGGCACTAAGGGTAGATTTTCCGGCACCGTTAGGTCCCATAATCGCATGCACTTCGCCCGGACGAATCGTGAGATTAACGCCCCGCAAGATTTCCTTATCTTGGATGGAAGCATGCAAGTCTTTTATAATAATCAATTCAGACATGATAATACAGTTTCGCCCACAGCCTGTAAGGTAGAGCGATCAATTTGGTTCATATTATCCATTGTGGTATGCCACCAGAAGGGGAAACCGGTATTATTGGTAGCATCATAGTTGATGATATCCACACAAGGTATGCCGGTTATAGACGATATGTAATAGTGGTCATCCGTAATGGGATAAGCATTAGCAGAAACAAAATACGATGAATAGCCCAATTTAGCGGCTTTATGCCAGATTTGGTCCACATATTGTTGAGCATATTGGATGGAGAAATACTCTTTGGGGAAGGTTGCATTAGGTGCACCCACCATATCCAGCAGAATACCAAGGGCGTATTTATCAGAAACAGGTTTATTATCGCCAAAGGCATATTCATTGGCCCAAAGTTGTGAACCTAAGCACCATGTATTCTCGCGTTGCAGTCCGGTATAGAAATCCGGAGTTCCCATATCTTCGCAGTCAAAGAAGACGATATCGATAGGGGTGCGCAGGGGCTTACCTTGTTGTTGGAGTAATTGGATTTGCCGAGCTATTTCTAACAGGACACCTACTCCACTTGCTCCGTCATTAGCGGCAGGGACACCTTGAAAACGCAGGTCATAGTCCTCCTCTTGGTCGCACCAAGGACGAGAGTCATAATGGGCACACAGCAGGATGGACTCTCGCGACGAATCGGCGGGGAAATGTCCAATCACATTGAATATCTGTTGCGGCACGCCGGCATAATTGGTCATTCGGGCTTGCTGCAGCGTCACTTCAGCTCCGAATCGGCGCAGTTGTTCCACCAGATAGATGACGCACTCCGTGTGGGCCTTGCTATCCGGCACTCGCGGTCCCATCTGCACTTGTTGGGCAATATACAGATACGCCGAGTCAGCCGAGAAGGCGGGTCGGGCAATAGGTGTTTGCTTGGTGTTGTTGCTGCAAGCCACCAAGCCCACCATAAGACATAATAATAGATAGCGCATTTTCATCGTATTAGCGCACGTTTTGTTCACTTACACTGCGGTGCTCTTGGATAGCGCGAATCGTTTCAGCAATCGGCTTAGCGATGCTGACGATACGTACTTTACTGCATTTTGTTTGATCAAAAGGAATGGTATCGGTGAAGAAAAGTTCTTCCAAAGCACTATCGGTAATGCGCCGGCAAGCCTCTCCGGACATGATACCATGGGTAACCATAGCCCTAACGGAACGTGCGCCATTCTCCATCATCACCTGAGCGGCTTTGCAGAGCGTACCGGCCGTATCCGCCATGTCGTCCACTAATATAACATCCTTATCCTTCACGTCACCCAAGACGCGTATCTCGCTGACTTTATTGAAATCAGGACGGTGTTTATAGCAAATGACCATCGGCACTTCCCTGTCGCCTATTGTATGCAGTTTCTTGCAGAAGTTAGCGGCGCGTTTACTGCCACCTATATCCGGGGATGCGATAATGAGGTCCTTTAGTCGGAGACTTTCCACGTGAGGTGCCAATACATTAGCGCCATACAAGTGGTCCACGGGAATGTCAAAGAAACCTTGAATCTGGTCCGCATGCAGGTCCACGGTAATAACACGGTCGGCACCTGCGGTTTGAATCATATTAGCCACCAGTTTAGCACCGATGGAAACACGCGGTTTATCCTTGCGGTCCTGACGAGCCCATCCGAAATACGGAACCACAGCAATTACCTTGTAGGCACTTGCGCGCTTGGCTGCATCAATCATAAGAAGTAACTCCATGAGGTTATCACTCGTTGGGCAAGTAGATTGCACCAAATAAACGGACTGTCCACGAACAGACTCCTCAAAAGCAACTGCAAACTCACCATCGGAGAAGCGGTCCACCTTAACGGAACCAAGTTGACAACCCAGGTAGTCACAGATACGTTGAGCAATGGCGTGACCTTGACTACCAGCAAAAACTTTGTAAGGATTCGTTTCTGATACCATAATATATTAATTTTCTATTGTTCGCACTACGCAGAAATCTGCACGTTCCAGCCTTCATCGATAAGCGGCTGTGCTATTTGTTCCATTTCCTGACGGGGTATTTTCTCTAAGGTTGATACGGGAGTTGCACGATCAATAACGTACATCATCACTTGTTGAGGATGCAGTTCGCGCACCGCCTGATACCAAGCCTCGCGTTCGGCAGGAGTGGTATTATCCATATCATGCCCCTTATAGGCCCCCCGTAAGAAGCAGGTTTGCAAAATGAAGTTGCCATCAAACAGACGCAAATAATCCTTGATTTGATTGACGGTAAGCGCGTTATTGACCGGTTGATCAATAAGTCGCATGGTTTCATCTATGGCAGAATCCAATTTGAGGATACGATTATCGCATAGCATGAGTGCTTCACGCACATCGTCCCTGCCTAATTGGGTTGAATTGCTCAATACCGATATCTTCGCCTTGGGGCAATATTTATCCCGCAGAGCACACGTCACCCGCATGATGGCTAAGAAATCCGGATGCAAGGTTGGTTCACCATTGCCGGAAAAAGTCAGCACATCAGGGCAACCATCCATCGTTGACAGAGCCTGCTCCAATGCCGATTGGTATTGGTCCACAGTAGGCAGATGGGGCGCATTACAAGGACTATTGAACCCACATTCGCAATAGATGCAATCAAAAGTGCATAGTTTATGGTTGGTTGGCATTAAGTTAATACCAAGCGACACCCCTAAACGGCGCGAATGGATGGGACCATATATGATTTTATCAAACAACATATTACATTGTAATCACTCTATTTCCCAATGCTTTGCAGATGGCTGTTCGCACATCCATTAAAGTAGGTTGGGTTTGCAGGATAGCCTGAATTTTCTCCCAGTTCTGTTCGCTTTGTGCCTGCAGCAGTTCTTGTTGCAAGGCATTGATTCGTTCATTCACCACAGTGAATTTCAACTCTAATAATAACCGGCTCACTAATTCCGGCAGATGGTCGGCATCGGTAGGCAGGTCCACGTTTTTAGATGTATTCTCGGATACATATTGGCGGGAATAGATTCGACTCAGTTGGTACTTATCTGCCATCAAATCCACTGCGAATTGACTGAGGGCGGTATTGGGATGGCGCATAAAGAAATTCGTCGCTATAAAGCCCGTCTCCTTATAATGATTTCGGTACTCGGACAAGAGCAATTGTTGGATATCTGTTTTAGGCAGAATCTCATCGCCCTGCAATTCCGATATGATATATTCGCCCACCAAGATAGGAGTCCCATCTTCCGTTTGGAACAGGATTTTTTCGCCATATCGCACAATCACTTGCAGCAGGTTCAGCATGTTCTCATCAAAGCGTGAAGGAGCGGAGGACGATGCGGCAGGTGTTGGTTGAGACTCAACCTGAGCGGGAGCCGTTTCTTCAGACGGTTTTTCGGTTGTGGCAGGAGCCTTACTATACTTTTCGCGCCTTAGTTTTTGCACCTCGCGCGTGAGCACCATTTCCTGCATATCTAACAAGGAGGCGCAATCTTTAAGATAGACTTGCCGAGTAATCAGGTCCGGAATGACCGCTATACTCTGTACGACAGAGCGAATCAGTTCACTGCGTCGTAATGGATCATTACCCGCCTCTTCGCTAAGCAGTTTGGTCTTAAAGCGGATAAAGTCGGTTTGGTTGGACTCGATATATGCCATTAGTTCATCGGAAGTATGGCTACGTGCGAACGAATCCGGATCTTCACCTTCGGGCAGCAAGAGAACCTTCACATTAATGCCTTCTTCTAAAATCATGTCTATACCTCTCAATGCTGCTTTTATTCCGGCTTTATCTCCGTCGTAAAGGACAGTTATGTTGTTGGTAAACCGGTGCATAAGACGGATTTGCGGGTTGGTAAGGGAAGTACCGCCACTTGCCACAACGTTCTCTATTCCGGCTTGGTGCATAGATATGACATCCATTTGTCCCTCCACAAGATAACAACGGTTAAGGCGTGCGATAGCCTGTTTAGCCTGATACAAGCCATATAAGCAATCATGCTTTTCAAATAGGGGCGATGTAGGTGAATTGACATACTTACCCACCTTATCATTATGCTTCATTATTCGGCCCGCAAAGCCGATTACCTTACCCGATTGACTAAAGAATGGGAAGATGACGCGCGAGTGGAAGCGGTCATAAAGACGTCCATCCTCACTCTTGAGGCAGACACCGGTGCCGATATATGGTTCATTCTGCGAATCATTGACAAGGTATTTCTCGATGAATCCTTGCTTTTTTGCCTCAATCGACAACAAACTCTTATCCGGCGAATAACCTAATTGGAACTTATGAATAATATCGTCCCTTAGTCCGCGTTCACGCAAGTATGATAGTCCGATAGCCTGTCCTTCGTTAGTCTCCCATAACTGATGTTGAAACCATTTATTACTCCACTCGTTCACGATGAACATAGACTCACGATCATCCAGGTTCTGCTGCTCTTCCGGCGTCAGGTCTCTTTCCTCCACCGGAATATGATAGCGTTGTGCCAGCATCTTAAGTGCCTCGTAGTAGGAGCATTGTTCTATTTCCATCAGGAACCCTGCCACGTGACCGGATTTACCGCAACCGAAACACTTATATATACCCTTACTGGGAGAAACGGTGAATGAACCTGTTTTCTCATCGTGGAAAGGACATAGCCCAATGAGGTTAGCGCCACGTTTTTTCAGCGTGACATAGTCGCTAATGACCTCTTCAATACGAGCCGCAGAAAATATCTTATCAACAGTATCGCGTGGTATCATGCTTACTTATCTGATTGCCAAAAATAAATACCTACACTAATTTCCCATTGATCCATGCGACCGTGGGTAGATTGTCGCGGATCCTTCAAGTCGGCTTTTATGTCTTCCATATCTCCAAAGGAGTTGTATTGATACGGATTAACCAGACCAAAACTATATCCGCCACGAATGAAGTAGCGATCGTATTGGAAGCCGGCGCCAATACCCCATGTTACATTCCAACGCTTGAAATATTTCTCCATTTCATCGGCATTATAGCCGTATGCACCTATGAACTTATCCGGGAGATCCGGCTGAAAATCATCGTGTTTTTGGAAAAAGTCCGTTGCGTTATATTTAGCTACAAATTGCGCAGCCGGACCGGTATAAAGCATGATATAGGTATCGTCTGCGATGGTAAATTTATACTGCATGTTTAGCGCTAACTCAAGACGATGCGATTCGGCCTTGTGTCTATAGTCGTACTTCGGATCAAATGTAATCAATTGACCTTTTTCATCATACGGATAAGGCTCCCACTTGGAGGTGTGTGCTCCGTAACTATAGTTAAACGAAGTAGACAAGCCAAAGCCTTTAACAAGGGTCACATCATAGATGAATCCGATTTTAATACCATTCAAAGGCTCTTGATGTAACTTAGATGGGTCACCATCTATATTGTACTTGCCAATCGGTGTATTTAAGCGATAAATCGTTTGGTTAAAACCAACCTGAAAACCTACTTCATGTTTGATTTGAGCCGATACAATACTTGTGACAGATAGGACAAATAAGATAATTAGTGAACGTTTCATTTTTTATGTCTATTATTGAGTTTACTGGTTTTACGCGGTTTATTCTCCTCTTCCTCATCATCGGTAGCCGAGATGGATTTCTGGGTAGGTCGCACGGTGCGTTCCGGACAATTAAATATATCTTGCGGATTAGTCGGACGCTCTTGTACCGCCCAGAAGAAACCTACCAGACGCGTTTCTTCAGGTTTGATTTGATCCAGGGGATAGAGCGTACCGGTCGTGGTAGTAGTGAATCGTATGTGATGGATATGGTTGTTTTCAAGATAGAGGTTAACATAACTACTTTGGGACTTATTCACACCCACGTATGTACTATCGTCATTACGCGGATAGAAGACCGTCTCGGCATTACCGCTGACTTGCACTTCTTTGAGTTCCCCATCGCGAATAAAAGCCTTCATCTCTTTTCCGGATAATTGGTCAAACTCTTCTTCCCCTTCCTGTTTTACGCCCAACGCACTTCCTACGCCATGTACATAATCAATCGTGCCATTACGAAGATAGATAAAGATGGTATCTGCCGAAATCTGATTATCATCGCTCCAGCAGACAGGTTCGTGGTACATTGTTGCGGTCGAATCAAGACCTATATAAACCATTGAATCACAAACTACTTGGTAGTCGTCGCTATAAGCACGAACATGGAAGAAGGCGCGTACTCGGCGATAGGTTGAATCCACATACTGCGAATCGTATTGGGTAATGACCCATGTTGAATCTTGTAGAACACTATCCAGGGGCAACAAAACCAACTGTTGATAGGGCACTTGTTCCGTAAATAACGTATCCGCATGAATATAGGACTTATTCGGTTGTGACCAATCTAACATATAGGCACTATCGGTAGCAAAACCACCTTGTTCTTTCTCATATACTATGCCATAGTTGCCACAAAGGCTCATCTTTTGAACCGTGTCATTTAATATCATGTGCCCATACACATTTCCTATACCTTTACGCTTGTCGTAGAAGATCGTATCACCGGTTAGGGTTTTGCCGTTTCCATGAATAATCAGGCTGCT
The DNA here is from genome assembly GCA_018065205.1 of Candidatus Colicola caccequi. Taxonomy (GTDB): domain Bacteria; phylum Bacteroidota; class Bacteroidia; order Bacteroidales; family Paludibacteraceae; genus Colicola; species Colicola caccequi. Next base: position 11,212 of record JAGHTR010000128.1, on the reverse strand, counting down.
ATCCAACAGCATGGATTGCTCGGTTTCGGTATTATACCAACCATTAGACGAGAGAATGGTTGTTTCTCCCTCGTACACAATTTCCGTTGGTGAAACCAAATTCGCCACGTTGGTTTTGGTGTTATAGATTAGGGTATCGGCATCAAGAGTAAATGATTGGTTTTGCAAGTGCACCTTACTACGGAACAATGCCCGATACGTAGCCGGTCCATACTCACCCCATACAGAAGAAAGCAGATTATCATCGTCCCGGATAGTACCTCCGGCTAAGTAGTACGCCAGATTACGAGGACGGTCATAGTTCAAACTATCCGTTGTTAGAACCGTTTGCTTATGAATCAAACGCACATGATGTCGTAAACGTGCCATTTGCGTGTTACCATTGTAGTACAGCACATCTCCAAAGCCTTGCAATGTATCTCCTTGCTCAAAGCGAACATGGCCAAAGGCATCAAATGAGTTGGTTGCCTCGTAGAAATATGCAGAGTCGCAGAACATAAGGGCATCTTCATGGCGGAAACGTACATCGCCCCGTAAGATTTGTGCATCCGGCAAACGCTTTTTATCAAAGTTCAATGTTTCGCAATGCTCCAAATAAACCATTTTTTGGGCTATGGCAGGTACGCTTATCGCTATGCAGCATAAACCACACAGCCAATAACGGCTCCATTGAAAAAATATGTTATGACCTTTACACATAGTTGATTAATCGTGAATCCATCCGGGATATTCAAAGTCACATCCCTTCCAATTATCGTCAATATGAACGTATGTTTCTTTTTGTTTTTTGCCAATCCACTGTTGAATAAACTCGCCGCTGAGTTTTTGCTCTAACATCTGCCGAATCACTTGGAAATCATCCACGAGGTTGGCTTTGTGGATATCCGTTCGAGAGCGCAAGCGCACGATGGCGCATACCTCTTTGTTTTTCATTTCATCCATCATGACGAATGGTTCAGAAATATCGCCTTCTTTCATTGCATAAATCTGCTTGGCTATTTCGGATGGCAAATCCTGGTATTCAAACTTACTTGATCCGGTATTGGGATTCATCATAACTCCTGCATTCATCGCAGTTTGTTTATCTTGAGAGAAGAGCGCAACAGCTTGTTCAAACGTAGCATCTGCACTATCCCGAATGATATTAGCGATAGAGTCCAACTTTGCCAGGGCGTTCACCTTATCCTGGGCAGAAACGCGGGGACGAAGGAGTATATGACGGCAGTTAATGCGTTCCCCTTTTTTCTCAATTAATTGAATGATATGGTAACCATATTCGGTTTCCACGATACGACTTACTTTCTTGGGGTCATTCAGGTTAAACGCCACGTCGGCGAATTCACTCACTAATTGACCTTTACCCACGAACCCGAGTTCTCCTCCGCGCTTAGCACTTTCCGGGTCTTCCGAATAGAGGCGAGCCAACATACCAAAGTCCGCCTTGCCAGAAGTAACACGATCGGTGAATTCCCGCAATTGATTTTTAATACGATCCACTTCTTCACGAGGGACGGCGGGTTCAAAACTCAAGATTTGCACTTCGACTTGAGCGGGGATAGTAGGGATAGAATCCGCAGGAATAGTGTTATAAAAACGCCTTATTTCTGCCGGAGTAGGTTTGATATGCGATGTCAGTTTTTGTTGCATTTGCTGAATAATCATCTGGTTCCGCACAGTGGTCATCAATTCCTCACGAATCTCGCTTTGAGGTTTACGGAAGTACTCCTCCATTTTTTCTTTGGAACCAATCTGAGAAATGTAGTAATTGAGTCGCATATCCACTTGGTGGCTCACGGTAGATTCGTTAGCCGTAACCGAGTCCAATTCGGCCTGGTGGAGGAACAATTTCTGGATAGCTAATTGCTCCGGTATGACACAATATGGATCACCCTGAATAGATTGCCCCTCGTACTGAGCGCGTAACCGTTCTTCCTCTACTTCGCTGCGCAAAATAGCCTCATCTCCAACTACCCAAATTACTTCATCTATGATATTATCAGCAGTTAAACGTACTGATAAAACAAGACAAATCAATGTTGCTATAAAAACCTTATTTCTCATATAATTTCAGTTTATTATATCGTAATGCTTCTTTATACAATTCTTCGCGTCTTTGTTGCAAAAAAGTCACTTTCCATCGGTTAAGCAAAACTTCTTCAATCTCTTCTCGCGCATAAGACAAGGGCATCTTCTCGCCAATGAAATGTTTATCGGTTATTTGCAACACATAGACGGAAGTTGAATCTTCAACCACGATTTGGTTGCTATGTTTCATTTGTTGCTGCAAGGCTTCCAATTCAATCGGCAATCGCAGAGTGATTTGATTGGTTGTTTTCCATTCGGAGGGGAAGTACTCGTATCCGGTAGCATAGCGATACGCGTATTTCTCGATTTTTTCGGTATTTTTCTCATCCAGATTAGTCAGCCACTTTTTAAGATTGGCTAATTGTGGTGTTTTAAGGGGCATAACCAACAGAATACCTTGTACAATATTATCGCGCAGTACGAATCGAGATTGTTGTTGCTCATAAAAATCCGCCACTACTGAATCTTGCCAAACCCGTGGACGATATTTAGTCACCATACGTTGTTCATACTCATGGATATACAAGGAGCGACGATAATCCTCAACCATAGCCTCCAATTCTTTAGAAGCACGATCTTTAGCCTCGGTATACTCAAGTATCTGAGTAGCCCATTGACGGATATAAGCATCGGCTACGGCAGCACTGTCCGCCACATCACGAGTTACCTCATCCAATTCTGCGCAAGTCAGGTATTGCCCGTTCACCTCAGCCACCACTCCTTCGACCTGCGATTTATGGAATACAGAGCAAGCCGCAAGACTTCCGCCAAGCAAACTAATTAAGAGGATTTTAATGTTGGTTTTTAATCTCATACATGTAATGATTATCTTGTATCGTTGTTGGTACGTATGGTAATTTAACAATAGGAGCAAGTACGCCCGGTTCTCCTAAGTTCGTATTACTTATTTCGATATGCATCTCATCCCATACGCCGGATTGGATAATGGTTTGCAGCACCTGTGCTCCTCCCTCTACCAGTACAGAATGTATGCCACGCTTGGCCAAATCCGACAAAACAAATGACCAATCAGTGCATTCACGATAAACAATTGTTTCGGCATCATCCGAAAAAATTCTACTATTCATCGGCACTCTACCCCGTCTATCCAACAAAACACGAATGGGATTGCGTCCCGGCCAATGGGTTGTCAGCAAACGCGGATTATCCTTTAACGCTGTTCCCGAACCTATAAGAATAGCCATATTTTCGGCACGCATTTTATGAACGATTTGCTTGGTTAGTGGGGTAGAAATAACGAGCGGAGACTGATTATCTTTGGCTTGTTCACCACGCAGTTTGTCCAAATAGCCATCATTGGTCTGTGCCCATTTAAGCGTCACATAGGGCCGTCCCTTTTCTTGCAGACACAAGAACCGTTTATTCAGTTCGCGACATTGCTCTTCACACACTCCCACATCTACCTTTATACCGGCATCACGCAGCATCTGAATGCCTTGACCGGCCACTTTGGGATTAGGATCCAAGGTACCAACCACCACATGCCCAACACCTTTCTCTATAATTAATTTAGCGCACGGAGGAGTCTTACCATAATGCGAGCAAGGCTCGAGACTAACGAACAAAGTGCAGTTCTTATAGTTAACCGATTGATGTCGTTTCTCCACATCCCGAAAGCACTCTACTTCAGCATGCGGACCACCATAAACATGATGCCATCCTTCGCCTAATATCGTCCCTTCCTCATCCACTAAAAGCGCACCTACCATGGGGTTGGGCGCCACATAATAGGCACCTAAGCGAGCTATTTGTAAAGTTCTTTCAATATATTTTGTATATTCCAACATTTTTTTGTACTTTTGCAGCGTGAAAGAAATTATTGAACATATCATCTCCGACTTAAACGGCCTTTATTCGCCCCAAGAAGCAGAAGAAATCGCCTATTGGATTATAGAAGAAACGACCGGTCTCACGCGCACGCAATTCCTAACGGGCGGCAAAGTTACAAAAAATATTTCAAATTACAAAGTAATTTTGCAAAGAATTCAAAAAAAAGAGCCAATTCAGTACATTTTTGGGCATACAATGTGGATGGGATTGGATTTACGCGTCACTCCTGCCACTTTAATTCCTCGTCCCGAGACGGCAGAGTTGGTTGAATATATTGACACAATTGTTAGAGCAAAAGACTATCCGATTAATCATTCACAATCTATTCGGGTATTGGATATCGGTACCGGTAGCGGTTGCATCGCCATCGCATTAAAGAAAAGACACCCTGATTGGGAAGTATGGGGAATGGATATCAGTAAAGAGGCATTGGTGATTGCCCAAGAAAATGCGGATAAAAACCATGCTGACGTGCAGTTTATAGAAGGAGATATTTTTTCCGATGAAATAAGGGATTTTGACATGATTATCAGCAATCCTCCCTACATTATGGAACACGAAAAGAAGGAGATGGAAAACAACGTATTGGACTACGAACCAAGCACCGCACTTTTCGTGCCTGACAACGACCCACTACGTTTTTACAGAAGGATAGCCGAGATTAAGAAAGCGCCTGTTGTAGTATTTGAAATCAACCAAAAAATGGGTGCCGCCATGTGCGAACTAATGGCTTCCTGTGGGTATGTAGATATTCAATTAAAACAAGACAGTTATGGAAACGACCGACTACTCATTGCCAGACTTGATTAAGAAAGCAGAGCATTATGCTGCCATGGCCGAACATTGCAAAGAAGATGTGCGGCTTAAACTGCGTCAATGGGGATGCGATTATGCCGATGAACAAAGGGTAATTGATGCATTGGTAGAGAATAATTTTATCAATGACAGTCGGTACGCATCAGCCTTCGTCCATGATAAATTATTGTATCAGGGATGGGGGCGAATGAAGATTAAAGCAGGGTTGTTTGCCAAGCATATTGACGAAGAAGATATTGATAACGCTTTGAATAATATTGATGAGCAAACTTATTTCTCGGTATTACGCAAAGTAGCCGCCAAGAAAAAGACCAATGACCGCGAGCAACTCATCCGGTTTTTGCTTCAACGAGGGTTTACCTATTCCGAATTATCTACATTTTTATAAAAAAATGCAGATTTTTTTTGCGCATATCATTTTTTTTTTGTATCTTTGCACGATTTTATACGTGTGAGCGCGTGAGCGGGCGCGAGCGTAGGAGCGCGTACGTATGCTAATTAAGGTAAAAATTAACAACTAACATTTAGTTATATGGAAGAACAACAAGAAAAGTATGATGGTTCAAGTATTCAAGTGCTTGAAGGATTAGAAGCGGTGCGCAAAAGGCCTGCGATGTACATTGGTGACATTTCGCAAAAGGGTCTGCACCATTTAGTGTATGAAGTAGTGGACAACTCCATTGATGAAGCATTGGCCGGTTTCTGTAACGAAATTGCCGTTCACATCAACGAGGACAACTCCATTACGGTTCAAGACAATGGCCGTGGTATTCCTGTGGACATGCATCCAAAGGAGCACCGTAGCGCATTAGAAGTCGTTATGACCGTGCTTCACGCCGGCGGTAAGTTCAACAAGAACAGTTACAAAGTCAGCGGTGGTTTACACGGTGTAGGTGTAAGTTGTGTAAACGCATTGAGTAAGCGTATGCACGTAGAAGTGTACCGTGATGGTCAGTTATTTACACAGGACTATGAGAAAGGTAAGCCTTTAGTTCCGGTTCACAACATGGATATAAAGGATGCAGAGGGCAATTGGGAGCAAGGCAAGACCGGTACGTTTGTGCATTTCTTCCCCGATGATAGTATTTTTACGGAAACCGTCTATCAATGGGACATCTTGGCTAATCGCATGAGAGAGTTGGCATTCCTGAATGCAGGAATTAAGATTATTCTGAAGGACAAGCGTGCCAAGGGTGAAGATGGCTGCAAGAAAGAGGTTTTCTTCTCAGAAAAGGGACTGAGCGAGTTTGTTCGCTATATTGACCAAACCCGTATGCCTTTGATTAGTGATGTCATTCATTTGAATACCGAGAAATATGGAACTCCGGTGGAAGTTGCTATGATTTACAATAGTGACTTCAATGAGAATGTACACTCCTACGTTAATAACATTAACACGATTGAAGGAGGAACACACGTAGCCGGTTTCCGTGCCGCCCTGACGCGTGTTATGAAAAAATATGCCGAAGACAGCAAACTGCTGGAAAAGGCTAAACTGAAAGATAAGGATGGGAACTCTACCATTGATCCGAACGATTTCCGCGAAGGATTGACCGCTGTAATTAGTGTTAAGGTAGCAGAGCCTCAGTTTGAGGGTCAGACCAAGACCAAATTGGGTAACTCAGAGGTAGCAGGTATGGTAAGTAGCGCCGTAGGCGAGGCTTTGACCAATTACTTAGAGGAGCACCCGGATGATGCCAAGAGAATTGTTGAGAAGGTCATTTTGGCTGCTCAGGCTCGTATTGCTGCTCGTAATGCTCGTCAGAGTGTATTGAGAAAAAGTCCATTAAGCGGTGGTGGTCTTCCCGGTAAGTTGGCCGATTGCGCAAGTAAAGATCCTGCAGAATGCGAGTTGTTCTTGGTCGAGGGTGATTCTGCCGGTGGTACAGCCAAGACCGGTCGTGACCGTATTCACCAGGCTATTCTGCCGTTAAGAGGTAAAATCCTGAACGTAGAGAAAGCCATGGAGCACAAGGTATTTGAGAGCGAAGAAGTTAGAAATATCTTCACGGCTCTAGGTATTACCTTTGGTACAGAAGACGATCCGAAGGCTCTCAATTTAAGTAAGATTCGTTATCATAAAGTGATTATCATGGCCGATGCCGATGTAGATGGTGCGCACATTGCCACCTTGGTAATCACGCTATTCTTCCGTCACATGAAGGAAGTAATTGAACAAGGTCACTTATACATCGCTATGGCTCCGTTGTACTTATGCTCAAAAGGCAGTTATAAGGAGTATTGCTGGAACGATCAGCAACGTAATGACTTCATCATGAAGTATGGCGGTGGTGATGAGAAGCAAATCAAGACCCAACGCTATAAAGGTCTTGGTGAGATGAGTGACGAGCAGTTATGGGAAACGACTATGGATCCAGAGCGTCGTATGCTAAAGCAAGTAACGATTGAAAATGCTGCTGAAGCAGACCGCACCATTGCCATGCTGATGGGTGATGATGTTGCTCCTCGCAGAGAGTTCATTGAGCAAAACGCTACGTACGCTAATATTGATGCATAATGAATATTGCTGTTTATTGCTCGGCAAAAGATTGTATTCCGGAAGAGTATTTACAACTTGGGGATATAATCGGTCAATGGTTGGCCAAGGATGGTCATAACTTAGTTTATGGCGGAGCCACAGGAGGATTGATGACTCGTGTGAGCGAAACTTTTAAGCAGACCAGAGACGGTAGGAGTCAGCCTCATTCAAATCAAAAAATTATTGGTGTCATCCCATCTGCTATTATTGCATCCGGACGATTGGCTGATAATTGCGATGAGTTGATTGAGGTGACTAACATGGCTGAACGCAAAAACACCATGCGTCAAATTGCCGACTGTTTTATTGTTCTTCCAGGCAGTTATGGCACGTTAGACGAGTTGTTTGATGTAGTTTCCAGCGGCACTATCAAAGAGCATAAAAAGCGTATTTATATACTTAATTACAATGGTTTCTATGATGGATTAAGAGCATTATTTGCTCACATGAAGGAATTAAGTTTCTTACCGGAAAATGAATGTTATCGTCCATATTTCGTTTCATCCATCGAAGAACTACAAACTAAAATTAACAAGAATCTTCATTAAATTAATACCACTATTATGGATCTATTCTTTTTAAAAGCGTTATTCCGCGGTCAATTGACCACCACGCCTAATTTTGAGAAAACACTGAACCAAGTAGCGATCAATGCCAAACGTTATCGTGAGGTAGAGAAAAGTGCCTTTTTGGCAGAATACAAGGAGTTAGAGAAGAAAGTTACGGCTCCTGATTTCATTGCCCAGAAAGAGGAACTCATCAAGACTAATTATGAGCGCACTCCGGAATATAAAGCCATGGCTGAATTCAAAAAGTTATGCAAAGACAAGTACGTTCGCACCTATCTGCGTAATGGCAAAGAAGAAGAACGTATGTCTGTGCAACGTTACTTAGAATTGAAAGCCGAAGTAGAGACTGCAGATTTTCAGAAACGCAATGATTTCTGGAAAGACAAGAATCGGTGGACCACAACCGATGAATATAAGTTAGAAGAGCGTTATAACGAACTCAAAAACGATAGCGACATCGTCTTCTTCTTTAATGCAGACAAGAAGAACGTGGAGCGTTGGGAGCAATTTGATTTGGCTTTCAATGACGATTTTGAGTGGGTTAACCTGCGTAATTCCCCTTGGAAACCCGGCTTTATCTATCCTAATGACAAGTTCCTTAGCGCTCACTCTTACGGCAACGAGCAGCAAGCTTATTGCGACGGTAAGATGGTAGATACCAATAATAGTGTTCTAACTATTTTCACTAAAAAAGAGGCATGCGAAGGTCGTGCATGGGATGCAAAGAAGGGTATGTACATGAAAACATTCCCCTATTCATCAGATGCTTTGTACACAGACGCAGTCGCTATTGAAGAAGGTAGTGTGGTACAAGTTAAATGTAAATGCAGCGGTAAGTTGAACCATGGCGTTTATCTGCGTAGCCGCAATCACCTACCCTATATTTCTATCTTTGATAGCACGAGCAAGAACATCATGTGTGGCGTGAAGACGGACATTAAAACCGAAGATTTCCGCAAGATTACCGCTACTTCAATGCTCGCTTATACCATCTTTACCCTCTCGTGGCAGAAAGATGAAATCGTATGGTTCGTCAATAACTTGGAAGTATGCAGAATGAAGAATAACCTGCCTAAGGGCGAGAAACTCTATCTGCATCTCTATTCCTTCCAATTTGAGAAAGCCTCCATCAGCGAAGGCGAACTCAACGTGGATTGGATTCGCGTGTATAATGTTAAGAAAAAATAATTGACCTCAATAAGTAGATATCTATGTTTTTGATTGCCGGGCCGTGTGCTATTGAAAATAGAGAAATGGTAATGCAGACAGCGGAGACGCTCAAGCAGGTCTGCGAAGAATTGAATATTCGTTTGTACTTCAAGTCCTCTTATGACAAAGCCAACCGCACTTCGTTATCCCAACGAGGCATAGGGATGGAAGAGGGGCTGAAGATTCTGCAAGAAGTGAAGCAAACCTTTAGTTTGCCCATTCTGACTGACGTGCATGAGAGTTGGCAATGTCAGCCGGTTGCTGAAGTGGCCGATGTACTGCAAATTCCTGCCTTCCTTAGTCGCCAAACCGATCTATTACAAGCCGCAGCACGTACCGGTAAAATCGTGAACATCAAGAAAGGTCAGTTTATGGCTCCATGGGATATGAAAGGGGCTATTGAGAAGGTTAAGCAGGCATCTGATAACGGCAATCAGGTATGGCTCACCGAACGCGGTAGCAGTTTTGGCTATGGCAGATTAGTGGTAGATATGACCAGTCTGGTTGAGATGCGTAAGTTTGGTTGTCCAGTTATCTTTGATGCGACGCATAGTGTACAACAGCCCTCCACTCAAGCCGGTGTAACCGGTGGCAATAGAGCGATGGTGCCCTATCTGATGCGAGCAGCCTTAGCCGTTGGAGTAGATGGAGTGTTTATTGAGACGCATCCCAACCCGGATATGGCCATCTCTGATGCTGCTAACCAAGTTCAATTAAGTAAGATACGTGATTTATTGATTGAAGCTAAACAATATGATATACTCGGAACGCGCTAAAGAAATCTTCGCCGAAGAGATTCAAGAGTTTGAGCGTCTCAAGGAGACGATTGATGAACACTTTGACCATGTAGTTGAACTCATTTACAACTGCAAGGGCAAGTTAGTAGTAATGGGTATTGGAAAAACCGGCATTATTGGTCATAAGATGGCCTCATCAATGGCATCTACCGGCACTTCTGCTATTTTTGTTAATGCCGCAGAAGCGGTGCATGGTGATTTAGGCATGATCAATAGCGACGATGTAGTGATGCTGGTTAGTAATAGCGGCTCTACCAACGAGATATTGAACGTCATTGATCCCTTGCGCAAGATTGGTTGCACACTCATTGCGATGACCGGAGACAAGTTATCTCCCTTAGCCAAGGGGTGTGATGAGGTTTTGTGGGCTCATGTGGATAAAGAAGCCTGCCCATTAGGGTTAGCCCCTACGACCAGCACGACGGCAGCGTTATTGATGAGTGATGCACTGATGGTTTGTTTGATGGAGAAACGGCATTTTAAGGCAGAGAACTTTGCGGTCTATCACCCCGGTGGAGCATTGGGACGTAAGTTATTAGGTCGTGTTAAGAACTGCATGACCACAAATGTACCTCGTGTACAAATAGACACACCACTTCGTGAACTGGTTTGCGAGATGTCCGATAAGCATTTAGGCATTACGATGGTGTATGACGGAGAGGTATGTAAAGGTATAATCACGGATGGAGACTTACGACGTGCTATCCAGAAATACAATGACCTGCACGTCACCGCACAAGACATCATGACTCCTTCCTATAAGAAGATTAGCCAAAATGCTATGTTAACCGATGCTTTAGCCACCATGGATAAGTACAACATTACCACGCTGGCTGTAACCGAAAAATCCACTACAGAAGCAATTATTGGCATCATTTCTATTCACCATATTATTGATTTCGCATAATTAAACCAAATATGTTAGGCTCTATTCGCATTTATTGTAAAAACAACAAACAGTATTATGACATCCCTTGTGGTACTTCCATTTTGGAATTATATCACCTCATCGGGTTGGAACTTAAGTATCCCGTCGTAGCAGCACGCGTTAACTACAAGTTACAAAACCTCAATTTCCTTATTTACAAGCCTAAAGACATTGAGTTTTTGGATGCTTCCTCGTCCGGAGGAATGCGGTGTTACGTTCGAACCCTATCCATGATAATGGGTTGCGCAGTTAAAGAACTGAATGAAAGTTACGATTTGCGTATTGAGCACCCTATTTCCAAAGGCTATTTCTGCACTATCCGCGACAATAAGGGTGATAAAGTCACTATTGATGCCAACTTTATTGCTGCCATCAAAGAACGTATGAAGCAAATCATTGCCGAAGATAGACCGATTAT
>JAGHTR010000149.1 GCA_018065205.1 Candidatus Colicola caccequi | reverse complement strand
TGTATATCTGAAAGTTGTTGACGACGAGACCGTTATTCTTGGTGTAGGCGTTGAACCTACTACCGGTATCGAGAACGTTACGCTTAATCCTGCTATCCGTCGCGTGATGATTGATGGTCATGTGTACATCAACAACAATGGCAAACTGATCAACATGCTCGGTTTCTAAACAACTCTTCTACAGATTCTGTAGATAACTAAAAGAGGTCTTCGGGCCTCTTTTTTTTGTGTATTATTTTAACCGATTTATGTGCAATTGCAAAAAAAATGATAAATCTTTTGCAAATATGCAAAAAAAGTTGTATCTTTGCACAAGAAATGAATGAACTCCAAAATTAATACTTAAATACAAACATTATGAACAAACAATCTCTTAACATTCCTGCGATTGCGGTAATGTACTTATTGTTCTTCATGATTGCCTTTGTGACTAACTTTGCTGGGTCTATGGGCATCATCCTTAAGAACCAGTATGCTGTATCCAATGCTCTTACTCAATTGGGCTCGTTGGCTAACTTCTTGGCTTATGCCTGCATGGGTATTCCTGCCGGCATGATCTTGCGCAGCAAAGGCTATAAATTTACAGCCATTACTGCCGTTCTAATTGGTTTATTGGGTGTTGGCGTGCAGTGGCTCAGTGGCACTGTTGGCGGTTTTGCTATGTATGTGTTAGGTGCATTCATTGCCGGCTTGTCTATGTGCCTTCTTAATAGTGTCGTTAATCCGATGCTTAATACATTAGGTGGTGGCGGTAACTTAGGTAATCGCCTTTTGCAATTCGGTGGCGCTTGTAACTCCATTGGCGGAACATTGGCTCCAATCTTATTGGGTTATCTGATTGGTGGCGAAATAGCTAAAGCACAAGTCATGGATGCTGCTCCGGCTATGATGGTAGCAATGATTATCTTCTTAGTTGCTTTCTTTGTACTGCTCTTTAGCCGTATTCCTGAACCGCATATTGAGACTCCTGAACAGCGTGAGGCACGTTTGGCTAATCGTAGCGCTAACTCACCTTGGCGTTTCCGTCACTTTGTATTAGGCGCAATCGCAATCTTCCTCTATGTTGGCTTAGAGGTCGGTATCCCTAATATGGCTAATCTTTACATGAGTAATCACCCATTAGTAGGCCCGGTGATTGCTGGCACGATTGTTGGCCTTTATTGGATATCCATGATGGTGGGCCGTCTGTTAGGTGGCGCATTAGGAGGTAAAGTGTCTTCTCGTGCTATGTTAATTACGACTTGCGCTTTATGCATGACTTTATTGATTACCATTATGCTCCTCCCTGAGACGGCTGTTATCCCATTGGATAATGCACAATTGCCGGTTTCTATGGTCCTGATGATTCTATGCGGATTATGCACAAGCGTGATGTGGGGATCTATTTTTAACCTTTCTGTAGAAGGCTTAGGTAATGCCACTCCTGCTGCATCCGGTATATTTATGACCTTCGTATGTGGTGGCGGCATTATTCCGTTCTTGCAGGGCTTAACCTCTGATCTGTTCGGTGGAGTAGGTAAAGCATATCTATTTAGTTATGTCCTTCTTATCGTTTGTCTTGCATATATGCTTCTATACGCATTAGTATGGTCAAAAAACAAAAATAAATAAGACTATGGATACAAAAGAACTTAAACAAGCGTTTGAAAAAACGTATGGCAAACAACCGCAAGCCATCTATTTCGCTCCCGGTCGCGTCAATCTAATCGGAGAGCATACCGATTATAATGGCGGATATGTATTCCCTTGCGCATTAAGTTTTGGTACATACTTGCTATTGGCGGAGAATAACGATAACAAACTGCGTTTCCAAAGCTTGAATATATCGGAAAAAGTGGAAGTATCCATCAACGATATTCGTCCCTTACCCAACCGTTGCTGGGCTAATTATCCTTTGGGTTGTATCGCCCAATATATCAATCGTGGTTTTCAACTCATCAAGGGCTATGATATGCTCTTCTGGGGAAATGTGCCTGCAGGAGCAGGTTTGAGCAGTTCGGCTGCGATTGAAGTGGCTACTGCTTGCGCCTTTAATGATGTGTTTGGTGCCGGATATGACAAGACGGAATTGGCTAAGATTGGACAACTTAGCGAGCACGAATATGCCGGAGTTAACTGCGGCATTATGGACCAATTCGCGTCGGCACAAGGTAAGAAAGACCATGCTATCTTCCTTAATTGCCAAACCTTGGAGTTTCAATTAGTTCCTGTTAAATTAGAAGGAATCAAGGTGGTGATTGCCAATACCCATTCTCCGCATAAACTCGATTCGGGCACCTACAACGACCGCGTTAAAGAAAGCCGCGAAGCATTGGCTAAAAAGGATTATACCAATCCTCGGGCTCGTCACTTCATTTCTGAGGTTAAACGTACTACCGATGCTGTTGAAGCTTTGCAAAAAGGCGACATCGCTACTTTTGGCCGGTTAATGAACCAAAGTCACGTCTCGCTGCGTGATGATTATGAAGTAACCGGTCCTGAATTGGATGCTATGGCAGAAGCAGCATGGAAGATTGATGGCGTCATCGGTAGCCGAATGACCGGTGGCGGATTTGGCGGATGCACCGTCTCTCTTGTTAAGGACGAAGCTATTCCTACTTTTATTGAGCAGGTTGGCAAGGAATATAAAGCAAAAACCGGACTCACAGCAGAGTTCTATGTGGCAGAAATAGGAGACGGAGTAAAGAGAGTATGAAACAGATTAGAACCATTACTTTGTATGGAGGCCAAGGCCTGACGGCAGAGATTAGCAACTATGGCGCTAAACTGCTGTCCCTAATTGTGCCTAATCGTCAAGGCGAGAAAAAAGACATCGTACTTGGGTTCAAAACCATTGAGGAATGGCAGCAAAAAGAAACATACTTCAATGCCATCATAGGTCGCTATGCCAATCGCATCAAAAATGGACGTTTTAGCATTGATGGTAAGTCTTATCAACTGCCCATCAACAATGGCACCAATGCCCTACATGGCGGAGTAAGTGGTTTTAATGAAAAGATATGGGATATTGTCGGACAAACGCGCCATAGCGTCAGTCTGCACTATCGCGCTTTGGATGGCGAGGAAAACTATCCGGGTAACTTAGATGTCTATGTTACCTATATGCTGACCAAGGATAATGCGCTCTCTATCTCGTTTGAGGCTAAGACCGATCAACCTACTATCGTCGGCTTTACCAATCATGCTTACTTTAATCTGGCTGGCGAGAATAGTGGCTCGGTCAAGGACCATATCTTACAAGTCTTCGCGGACCAATACACTCCCTTTGATGACACCGCTTGCCCTACCGGCGAAATCCTGCCCGTTGACCACACTCCAATGGATTTTAGACAGCCAACTCGCGTTGGTGACCGCATAGATGACCCTTTCTTTGCTCCCGGCAGAGGCATAGATAACAACTGGGTATTGCGTAAGTCTAATCAGTCCAAGAAAGAACCGGAATTGGCTGCTGTTGTGGAGGCTGACGGACGTGCTATGCAAGTATGGACAACAATGCCCGGATTGCAAGTCTATACCGGCAACTGGATTGAGCAAAACGAAGGAAAGTCCGGCACTACCTATGATGTACAACATGCCATCTGCTTAGAAGCACAGAACTTCCCCGATAGCCCCAATCATGCTAACTTCCCCAATGCTATCTTACGCCCGGGCGAGGTGTATTACGAAAAAACATCCTATAAATTTGTGTAACATGAAACATCCCCTCTTAATAACTTTAATCCTTGTTGCCCTGTGTGCTTGCAAGGAGCATAAATCGGATGTGGATCCTTATATCCCTGCGCCGGTTGGCAGTTACGCCAAAGGTGCCGATTGCTCGTGGTTAACCGAGCAAGAGCAAGATAATGTGCTCTTCTATAACGCCGAAGGTAAGGCTACCGAATGTATGCGTCTGATGCGTGATTCCGGCATGAACAGTGTGCGTTTACGCGTTTTTGTTAACCACTCAACAGGGTGGTGCAATGCCCCGGACGTACTAGTTAAGGCTAAACGGGCTGCTGACCTTAAACTACGTGTCATGATTGATTTCCACTATTCGGACTATTTTGCTGACCCAAGCAAACAGAATACACCGCAAGCATGGAAGAACTGCACGGTGGATCAACTATGTGACTCCGTTGCTCAACATACAACGTCCGTCTTGCAACAACTTAAACAAATCGGTGTTACCCCGGAATGGGTGCAGGTGGGCAATGAAACACGAAATGGCATGTTATGGCCATTAGGCCAATTATGGACTTCTCAAGGCGACACCCCGAATGGTTGGACAAACTACGCACGTATGACCGCTGTCGGTTATGATGCCGTTAAGAGCGTCTTCCCTAACGCACAAGTCATTGTGCATATCGACAATGCCTACGAGAATAATAACTGGTTCTACCGTAAACTTAAACAAAATGGTGGTAAGTTCGATATCATCGGTTTAAGTCACTATCCCATGATGCGTGCTTGGTCCGGTAAGGACTGGCCGGAGATGAATAAACTGGCGGAACAGAATATCAAACTGCTGCATGGCGAGTTTAACTGCCCCATCATGTTATGCGAAATAGGTACATTAGCCGCTAATGTGTCTTCCGCCACACAGGTGATGACCGATATACGTAAACGCTTGGATTCATTGGATTACTTTGCCGGTATATTCTACTGGGAACCGCAAGTATTCAATAATTGGAAACCAGCCGAATACAAAAAAGACGGTTGGGCTGCCTATAACATGGGAGCTTTTACGTCTAAAGGCACTATGAATGATGCGTTGATAACACTTTGGAAATGAGTTTATTGTCCATCATATTAACTGTCCTCACTTCATGGCAGTTCGCCATGGAAAAGCAACCTCATCAAATGCCTGATACCGCTTGGCTGCAGGTATCTGTGCCTCATGATTGGGCAATTACTACACCTTTTGATCGTCAGAATGACTTGCAGCAAGTCACTATCATCCAGAATGGCGAAACAACGCCTTCTTGGAAAACAGGTCGCAGTGGTGGACTGAATTGGATGGGAGCAGCGTGGTATAAGACCCAAGTCATGACTCCTGCTTTATCACAAGATAGCATTTACTATTTGTTATTTGATGGAGCAATGGCTCGCGCCGAGGTATATGTTAATGGACAAAAAGTCATGTCTTGGCCTTATGGTTACAATAGTTTTTATGTGGATATAACCCCTTATTTGCGTCCTTCTAACACCATCGCTGTGCGTTTGGAGAACCTGCCCGAACAAAGTCGTTGGTATCCCGGAGCAGGCTTATATCGTAATGTACATTGGATAAGTAAGGCTCGCACACATATTCCTATTTGGGGCACTTCTTTTGCAACTGTCTCTGCGGATTCCATATCCGCGGTGCTCTCTGCTTCCATAACAGTGCAGAATATAACGCCACAAACGCGCGTCCAAACGGATATCCTCTACCAAAACAAGGTCATAGCTACTATTCACGGACTGCAAGGACAAACCCAAATCAATCAGCCTCTGCTATGGTCGCCACAAACACCTTATTTATATATAGCACGCACAACCGTTTGGAATGGAGATCAACAAATGGATCAGTACGATACTCCTATCGGAATACGAACCATTTCGTATCTGCCTAACCAAGGCTTTGCTCTCAATGGACAAAGACGTAAGTTCCAAGGCGTATGTCTCCATCACGACTTAGGACCCTTAGGCGCAGCCGTGAATAAAGATGCGCTGCGTCACCAACTGACCTTGCTCAAAGATATGGGCTGCGACGCTATCCGAACTACCCATAATATGCCGGCTTCCGAACTGGTTGAACTGTGTGAACAAATGGGACTAATGCTGGTTGTGGAGTCGTTTGATGTGTGGAAATATGCCAAGTGCAAAAACGACTATTCAACGTTCTTTACCGACTGGGCTGAACGCGATATAGTCAATATGATTCGCCATTATCGTAACTCGCCTGCAGTCGTGATGTGGAGCGTAGGAAATGAGGTTTGGGACCAGGTCCAAACGGACGGAGTACTTACCGCCCAATACCTGCAAAGTATCTGCCATCGCGAAGACCCTACACGGCCCGTTACATGCGGTATGGACCAGGTGAAAGATGTCATCTACAACGGCTTTGCCCGTGTCTTTGATATACCCGGATTTAACTACCGTACCTCGCGCTATGTGGAGGCTAACCGCCAACTGCCAAACAAGTTGGTTTTAGGCAGCGAAACGGCCTCCACCGTATCTTCCCGAGGCAGTTATCACTATCCGGTTGCTATACAACCTGATGCCATCCATTCGGACCATCAAAGCAGCGGCTACGATGTGGAGTATTGCGCTTGGTCTGGATTGCCTGACCAGGATTTTCAGTTGCAGGATGACTACGATTGGACCATTGGTCAGTTTGTATGGACCGGCGTTGATTACTTAGGCGAACCTTCGCCGTATGACACCGATGCTTGGCCTGCACATAGTTCGTATTTCGGTATTATTGATTTGGCGTCCTTGCCTAAGGATCGCTATTACCTCTATCGCTCGCAGTGGAATAAACAACAGCCAACCCTGCATGTCTTGCCCCATTGGACACACCCGGATAGAGTAGGAGAGATAACCCCGGTTTATGTCTATACATCCTATCCGTCAGCCGAATTATTCGTCAATGGCGTTAGTCAGGGACGACTGCGTTTCGCAACGGCTGATGAAGCCTCGCGTTTGGCACAGGGCGAAGCAATTGAAGGAGTTAGCCCCCTGCCGACTGTTGGCAGTTTTGATATACCCGCTTGGGGCAGTGCCCCACGTCCCGAACTGCTGCCACGATACCGACTCATGTGGCCTGATGTGACCTATCAGCCGGGCGAAATACGTGTGGTGGCATATAATGAACATAACCAACCGGTGGCTGAACAAACCATTCGTACCGCCTCCCAACCTTATGCCTTACAAGTGGAATGGGCTAACCAAAACGAACCCACCCAAACAAATCTGCGTTATCTAACCGTTCGTGCGGTGGATAAGAACGGTAACCTATGCCCCAATGCCGATAATGTAGTTACATTAACAACCCACAAGGCGCGTTTTATAGGAGCCGCCAATGGTGACCCAACGTGCCTCTATCCCATGCAGCAACCTACTATGCCGCTCTTCCACGGTCAGGCTACTTTTATCGTGCAATGGCAGCCTAATGGCAAGGTGATTCTAACCGCTGATAAACTGAAAAAATGCATTCTCAAATGAATATAGACTGGAAAAAAATCTGGAAAATCCTTGATCAATGGGTGCTAAATAAATACGTGCTAACCCTTATCGTCTTTGGCGTTATCCTGCTTTTTGTTGGCGAACAAAGTGTCATCAAAGACCTGCGTCGTCATCGCCAAATTAACCAGGCCGAGCAGGCGATTGAACAAACCGACCAAGCTATCCAAAAAGCTCAGTATCAACTGCAAATGCTCAATCATAAGGATAGTCTGGAACGCTTTGCCCGCGAGGAGTATTATATGCATAATGCAAACGAAGATGTTTACATGGTAGATGAAGAGTAATGGTAGATAAATTAGTAAATGAACATTTGATTTTAGGCGTTGACCCGGGCACTCTCTTTATGGGTTATGCTTTGCTCAAGACCGTCGGCCAAAAGACCGAAGTGGTCACGTTTGGCGTGAAGGACGTCCATAAAATAGAGGATCAGTATGCTCGGCTCCAGCAGGAGTTCTTCTTCTTGCAGGAACTCATTGACCAATACCATCCTACTGAGTTGGCTATCGAAACGCAGTTCGTGGATAAAAACCCACAAACAATGATTAAAATTGTGCATGCCCAAGGTGTGGCTATCGCTGCCGCTCTCAGCCGTGATTTGCCTATCAATGAGTATAGCCCCATGAAAATCAAAATGGCAATCACCGGTAATGGTCATTCTACTAAACAGCAAGTGGCAGATATGCTCTTCCGAATGCTCAAGATAGATGAGACTGAACGACCCAAGAAATTGGATGCTACCGACGCCCTCGGTATCGCCTATTGCCACTTCTTGCAACTGGGGATGCCTCTCAAAGAAAAAGGGGCTAAGAACTGGACCACTTTTGCAAAGCAAAAAGGGCTCGTAGATAAAGGCCTTACCGGACCTAATCAAAAACTATTAGCCGCCCTCAGCGCAAAAAAATAATGAAATAAATTTGCGTATTCCAATTTTTTGTTGTAATTTTGCACTCGATTTACTAACCGATCCCCTTCACTCAAATATAAAACGGGGTCCCCAAAAGCTCGTGAGAGGTTGTGGGGAGAGTGGAGGCCCAAGTCGCCTGCTGATTTAATGGCTATGGTATCAGCCCTTATGAACTTGGTGCCGAACACGATTATGGCTTATAAAATTTCTGAAGATTGTATCGCCTGTGGCACCTGTAAAGATGAGTGCCCGATGGGAGCTATTTCCGAAGGCGATCATTACAGCATTGATCCGGACATCTGCGTAGAATGCGGTACATGTGCGGACGTTTGCCCAAGCGGCGCAATTTCTAAATAAATTGTAATGTTGTACAAAAAGCTGTCTAACCTCACCGTTAGACAGTTTTTTTGTATATAGAAACATTTTTTTAAAAAAAATGTCCTCTCTACTTGCAAATTCCAATATTTTTTTGTAATTTTGCAGTCGATTTTGTTTAATGCCCAAAAAGTTGGAACATGCTGGAGAACTTTTATAAAACACATGATTATTTGGTAGCGCATGTAGATGCGCCTATTCGTCGCCAATTGATGGATGAAATCAACTGGAAAGACCGCCTGATTGCTATCAAAGGTGGTCGTGGTGTTGGTAAAACAGATTTCCTGTTGGCCTATGCTAAACAGCAATTAGCTGCGGAACCGGATAAACGCCGTTCTATCTTGTATGTTAACTTTAATAACTTCTTCTTTACCCAGCATTCCCTCTATGAGTTCGCCGGGGAGTTTGTTAAGGCTGGTGGACAGACCTTGCTGATTGATCAGGTCTTCAAGTACCCTAACTGGTCTAAGGAATTGCGCGATTGCTATTTCCATTATACCAACCTGCGTATTGTCTTCTCCGCTTCGCCCGTCATGCGCCTTATTGAAGGCAATTCGGATATTGGACATATAGTCAAGATGTATAACCTGCGTGGATATAGTTTCCGCGAATACCTCAATATTCAAACGGGCTGCCGCCTGCGTTCCTATACGTTAGATGAGATACTGAAAAACCACGAAGAGATAGCTGCTCGCATCTGTGCACATGTTAAACCGCTACATTTCTTCCAGGATTACTTGGAGCATGGCTATTATCCTTATTCCCTTACGCACTGGGACTATTCGGAACAATTACTGCACTTGATGAATATGATGTTAGAGGTGGATATCCTGCTCATTAATAAGCCCGAAGTGTCCTACCTTAATCGCATCAAAAAACTCCTATATATGCTGATGGAGGATGTCCCGTGTGTACTCAATATCAGTAAATTAGCCTCGGCTACTAATACGTCTCGCTCCACTATTATCAACTATATCAAGTACCTTAAGGATGCACGTTTGCTCAACTTGCTGTATGTGGATGGTAAACAATACCCCATGAAGCCTTCTCGTATTTATATGCAGAATCCTAACTTATGCTATATGTTGCCTACACAGCAGCCTAATATCCAAGCGGTGGCGGAGACGTTCTTCTATAGTGCCCTTCATGGTGCGCATAAACTGAATGCCTGCGAAACAGCAACATTTGAAGTGGACCAAAAAGTGCGCTTTGATGTGCTGGCAACATCGCCCAAGAATCCGGGCTTCCGTTATGCCGCTATTGCCGACCTTGAAATAGGCAAGGGTAAACAAATACCTCTGTGGCTACTCGGATTCCTATACTAATATCCTAGAAAACTAGTCAACTAGTCCCCTAGAAAAAATAATCAACTTAAAATACACAACAATGAAAGAAAAGAAATTTATGACTTGTGATGGTAATGCTGCTGCTGCGCATATTGCGTACATGTTTACCGAAGTAGCCGCTATCTATCCTATCACGCCGTCATCGCCTATGGCAGAGAACGTAGACGAATGGGCCGCTGTTGGCCGCAAGAACATGTTTGGCGAAACCGTTACAGTGCAAGAGATGCAGAGTGAGGGCGGTGCTGCCGGTGCTGTTCATGGCTCGTTGAATGCCGGTGCTCTCACTACTACCTTTACCGCTTCTCAGGGACTCTTACTCATGATCCCTAATATGTATAAGATTGCCGGAGAACTGATTCCGACTGTCTTCCACGTTTCCGCTCGTACACTGGCTAGCCACGTACTATGTATCTTTGGTGACCACCAAGATGTGATGGCTTGCCGTCAAACCGGTTTTGCTATGCTGGCTGAGGGTAGTGTACAAGAGGTGATGGACTTAGCCGGTGTGGCTCACTTATCTACTATCAAGAGCCGTGTGCCATTCCTGAACTTCTTTGACGGATTCCGTACCAGTCACGAGTATCAGAAGATTGAGGTGATGGATATGGAAGACTTGCGCCCATTGGTAGATATGGAGGCTTTAGCAGACTTCCGTAAACGTGCTTTGTCACCAATGCGTCCCGTTATGCGTGGTATGGCGGAGAACCCCGATGTGTTCTTCACCCATCGCGAAAGCTGCAACACCTACTATAATAACGTAGCTGATATCGTCAGCGACTATATGGATAAGATTAGCGCTATTACCGGTCGCACCTATCGCCCCTTCACCTACTATGGTGCACCTGATGCTGAAAACATCGTTATCGCTATGGGTAGCGTGACCGAGTGCTTGCGCGAGGTAATCGACTTCGAGGCTGCTAAGGGCAATAAATTAGGTATGATCAATGTTCACCTCTATCGCCCCTTCTCGCTCAAGTACCTCAAAGAGGCTCTGCCTGCATCCGTTAAGCGTATTTGCGTGTTGGACCGCACTAAGGAACCCGGTGCTAATGGCGAACCTCTATACCTTGATGTAAAGGATGCTTTGGACGAACTTGGCATGAAGGACATCATCGTGGTTGGTGGACGATATGGATTAGGTAGTAACGATACCACACCTGCTCAGATGTTAGCCGTTTATGCTAACTTGGCAATGAACGAACCTAAAAACCACTTCACCGTAGGTATCAACGACGATGTAACATTTACTTCTCTGCCTGTTGGCGAAGAAATCGCTATGGGTGGTAAGGGTATGTTCCAAGCTAAGTTCTACGGATTAGGTGCCGACGGTACGGTGGGTGCTAATAAGAACAGTGTCAAGATTATTGGTGACACTACCGATAAGTATTGCCAAGCATATTTCTCTTATGATAGTAAGAAATCCGGTGGATTCACTTGTTCACACTTGCGTTTCGGGGATGAACCTATTCATTCCACCTACCTCGTTACTACACCTAACTTCGTCGCTTGCCACGTGCAGGCTTATCTGCAAATGTACGATGTAACGCGCGGACTGCAGAAGGGTGGTACTTTCCTGCTCAATACAGTGTGGAACGCAGAGGAACTCAAGGAGAACCTTCCTAATAAAGTGAAGAAATACTTCGCAGACAACGCTATCAAAGTATATTACATCAATGCTACTAAGATTGCCCAAGAGATTGGTCTGGGTAACCGCACCAATACCATTCTTCAATCTGCCTTCTTCCGTATCACCGGCGTCATCCCTGTAGAGAAAGCCGTAGAAGAGATGAAGCACTTCATCGTGAAGAGTTATGGTAAGAAAGGTGAGGATGTTGTTAATAAGAACTACGCTGCTGTCGATCGTGGTGATGAGTATCAACTGCTGGATATTGATCCGGCTTGGAGCCAACTCGGACCTGATGCTGCTCCTAACTACGGAGACGAACCCGAATTTGTTACTAAACTGGTGCGTCCTATCAACGCTCAAGATGGTGACTTGCTGCCCGTTAGTGCCTTCAAGGGTATCGAAGATGGTACATGGCCTGCCGGCACCGCTAAGTATGAGAAACGTGGCGTAAGTGCTTTCGTTCCTGTATGGAATGCGGATAACTGTATCGAGTGCAATAAGTGCGCATACGTTTGTCCTCACGCTTGTATCCATCCGTTCGTTATGGACGATGAGGAAGTGAAGGGTATCAATGGCGCTACTCGTGAAATGAAAGCTCCTACTGCTCTCAAAGGCATGCACTTCCGTATCCAAGTGGGCGTTATGGACTGCTTAGGTTGTGGTAACTGTGTAGATGTATGTCCGGGCAATCCTAAGACCGGTAAGGCACTCCAAATGGTTGACCTCGAGACGCAACGCGCTGAGGCTGCTAACTGGGAGTACTGCGAGAAGAACGTTAAGTCCAAACAAGACCTCATTGATATCCAATCCAATGTCAAGAACTCGCAGTTCGCTACTCCGCTCTTTGAGTTCTCCGGCGCTTGCTCCGGTTGTGGAGAGACTCCGTACCTCAAACTCATCAGCCAACTCTTTGGTGACCGCGAGATAGCCGCTAACGCTACCGGTTGTACCTCTATCTACTCTGGATCTGTTCCTTCTACTCCTTATACAACGAATGACAAAGGACACGGACCGGCTTGGTCGAATTCCTTGTTTGAGGACTTCTGCGAATATGGTTTGGGTATGCAGATCGCTCATCGCAAGATGAAAGAACGTCTGACTGCTTTGATGACCAAAGGACTGGAATGCCCAACGTGCTCCGATGAACTCAAAGCTATGTTCAAACAGTGGCTCGAGAATAAGAACGATGGTGAAGTAACCAAGAAACTGTACGAACCTATGGTGGCTGCCATGGAGGCTTGCGGTTGCGATACATGCAAAGAAATTCTTACGTACAAGGATCATATCGTTAAACGCAGTCAATGGATAATCGGTGGCGATGGTGCTTCCTACGATATCGGTTACGGAGGATTAGACCATGTCATCGCCAGTGGCGAAGATGTGAATATCCTCGTATTGGATACGGAGGTTTATTCTAATACCGGCGGACAGGCTTCTAAATCTACTCCTCTGGGTGCTATCGCTAAGTTTGCAGCCATGGGTAAACGCGTCCGTAAGAAAGACTTAGGTATGATTGCTACTGCCTACGGATATGTTTATGTGGCACAGATTGCAATGGGTGCTGACCAAGCTCAAACGCTCAAGGCAATCCGCGAAGCTGAAGCTTATCCCGGACCTTCACTTATCATTGCTTACGCTCCGTGTATCAACCACGGTCTGAAAGCCGGTATGGGTAAGTCTCAAGCCGAGGAAGAGAAAGCCGTTGCTTGCGGTTACTGGCACTTGTGGAGATATAATCCTCAACTGGAGGCTGAAGGCAAGAATCCGTTCACGCTCGATAGTAAGGAACCGGATTGGAGTAAGTTCGAAGAATACCTCAAAGGCGAGGTGCGCTTCGCTTCCGTCATGAAACAGTTCCCTAACGAGGCTGCTGAACTATTTGCTGCGGCTCAAGAGAACGCACAATGGCGTTATAAGTCCTACTTACGCATGTTAGGAACCCAGTGGTAATCGCTGCTAAACGTTCAACTCTAAACGCTACATGCTAAACGATGAAACGCCTTCCTTCCATCTCTGTTGCCGTCTTTGCGCTTGTACTAAGCGTAATGAACGCCGTGTTGTATAACATCCCCTTCCTCAACTTCATTGCGGAGCATTCAGAAGGGACTGGGTGGCAGGTTGGAATGCTGATAACGATGGTAGTGATTGTGCTTCTGGCACTTCACTACATCGTTTTTTCGCTCCTCCTTCATCTGTTGCGGTACGTGGGTAGGGTACTGATTGCTATTTTCTTCTTCCTAAGTGGAACCTGCGTTTACTTCATCTCCGTCTATCATAACCTGATGGACGAGTCGATGATGGTCAATGTATTCAATACCCGTTACTCTGAGGCATCCGGCTTCTTCAGCCCGGCTCTCTTCATAACCGTTGCTTTATTAGGCCTCTTGCCTGCTATCTATGTGCTGGTGCAGAAAACTCATCCTGTGGATAAACGGTCATGGAAAACATTCGGTTGGTCCAGCGGCGGAGCCTTGCTCTTGTCCGTAGTGCTGGCGGTGGCTAATCTCAATCAAGTCCTATGGATAGGTAAGTACGATACCGAGTTAGGCGGACTGGTGATGCCATGGTCGTATATAGTCAATACCGGCTTGCACTTTGCCCATCAATCCCAAGCGCAGGCTAAGGAAATACCGCTACCTGATGCCACCATCGCTAATGAGGATAAGGCTGCTGTCGTGCTCGTCATCGGTGAATCGGCTCGCAAGGCTAATTTCCAACTCTACGGTTATAACCGTCCTACAAACCCGCGTCTCAGTCAACTATCCGACTTATATGTGTACGATGCCCAATCGTGTGGTACTTATACCGTAGCAGGTGTCAAGGCTACTGTGGAGCATCAGGCGTCCGCAGACCTATACGAGATTCTGCCTAATTATCTGTTCCGCACCGGCGTGGATGTGTCTTGGCGTACTCGTAACTGGGGTGAACCACCTGTGCACATCAACGAGTATTTGACGATAGATAGTTTATTGGCTCGCTATGATTATCAGGGCGAAGTGTTTGATGATTTGCTCTTTGTTGGTATTCGTGAACGAATAGAGTCGTCTGATAAAAATAAAGTGCTCATCATTCTGCATACATCTACGTCCCATGGACCGGATTATCAGCGGCAGTATCCTGAGCAATATGGCGTTTTTATGCCGGTTTGTAGTAGTGTTGAAAATGCCCAAAATGAACCGGACAGATTGCTGAATGCGTACGATAATACCATTGTTTATACGGATGCGTTATTGGCTGATTTGGTTGATTCGCTACGCACTATCACGGACTGGAAATGCGCAATGATCTATGTGTCTGACCATGGTGAGTCGTTAGGCGAAAACGGACTATTCATGCATGGTGTTCCAATGAAAATGGCTCCTAAGGAACAGTATGAGATTCCTTTCTTGGTATGGACCAACACCATCACTCGTGATTTCCGTCAGCCGGACTGCATCATCGACCAACACTACGTCTTCCATTCCGTCCTGGATTGGCTCTCTATCGATAGTCCTATCTATAATGCTGAGTATGACCTTTTCAAATAGTTTGCGTTATCGTTTACGTTTACGTTTGCGTTTACGTTTACGTTTGCGTTTACGTTAAAAATAGTTTGCGTTATCGTTTGCGTTTGCGTTAAGAAATATGCTTCTTCCATACTGCATCCCCAACGTCATCGAGGCCGGCTGTGATGAAGCCGGTCGCGGACCTTTAGCAGGCAGCGTATTTGCTGCTGCGGTTGTCTTGCCGCAGGATTTTCGCAATGAGATGCTCAATGACAGCAAACAACTCACGGAGAAACAACGCGAACAACTGCGACCTATCATCGAAAAAGAAGCATTGGCTTGGGCGGTGGCGGAAGTAACGGCTGCGGAGATTGACCAAATCAACATTCTCAATGCCAGCCTGTTAGGCATGCGCCGAGCCTTGGATAAGGTCTGCCAACAATTAGCACTAACCAATCAGCAATTAGCGCATATCTTAGTGGATGGTAATCGCTGGAAACCATACGTGCCGGAGGGTGGAGTATTAGAGGTGCCTGCACGAACCGTTGTACATGGCGATGCCACGTATATGTCTATTGCTGCCGCTTCTATTCTGGCTAAAACCTACCGCGATGACTATATGCGTCGTCTTAGTCAACAGTACCCGCAATATGGTTGGGATCGCAATATGGGGTACCCCACTAAGGAGCATTATGAAGCCCTAAAGCAGTTCGGTCCAACCCCTTATCACCGCCTCACCTTCAAACTAAAATAGTTAACGTCCTCGTTAACGTCAACGTTAATTTTTTATGAAAAAAATTGTCATTTTTACCGGAGCCGGCGTTAGTGCCGAAAGTGGTCTTGGCACCTTCCGCGATGCGGATGGTCTATGGGAGAATTACCGCGTTGAAGATGTCTGCACCCACCAAGCGTGGCTGCGTAACCCTCAACTATGTGTGGACTTCTATAACGCCCGCCGTCGCGATACGTTGGCTGCTCAACCTAATGCAGCACATTTGGCTATTACACGCCTACAGCAGGTGTATCCGTCCTTGGAAATCATTACTCAGAACATAGATGACCTGCATGAGCGTGCAGGCAGCACCAATATCACGCACTTGCATGGCGAGATTACCAAACTGCGTAGCGAGAATAACGACACCGCCACAGTACCCTTGCAAGGCTGGGAGCAGCATTATGGTGACCGTCATCCGGACGGCTCGCTCTTGCGTCCTTATATCGTCTTCTTTGGTGAAGGTGTTCCTTACTTCCCACGTGCCTGTGAGATTGCTTCTACTGCCGATATACTCATCGTTATTGGCACTAGCCTCAATGTTTATCCGGCTGCGTCCTTGTTGGAGTACGCACGCGAGGATATACCTATTTATTTTATAGACCCCGGAATGCCGGAATTCGGTATTTATCGTAATCGCATCACGCATATCCGCAAGCCCGCTACCGAAGGCGTGCCTGAATTAGTTGAGCAATTAATTCAAAAAAAATTATAGTAAATTGCAACTTTTTGCATATCCCATGCGTCTAATGATAAAACGAACGACAATGAAACGATTTATTTTACCTGTTATTTTATTTGTATCTACCCTTGCCATGGCGCAGGAGGTAGATATGCATTATTGGGATAGTATTTATTCAGCAATCAATGATTCTATCCAGTTGGAAGACGTGAATATAGTGGCTAAGAAACCTCTGTTTGAACGTAAACTGGATAAGGTGGTTTTTAATGTCAGTCAGTCTCCATTGGCTGCCGGCACCAATGGTAAGGACCTTATCAAGAAAGCCCCCGGTATCATGGTGGATAAGGATGGCAATATCACCTTTAATGGCAAGTCCGTAGAGGTCTATGTGGACGGACGCCCTTCTTACCTGAGTGGCGACCAACTCAAGGCCATGCTGGAAGGAATGGACGGATCTACCGTGGATAAGATTGAACTCATCTCTAATCCGGGTGCCAAGTACGATGCCAGTGGCACCGGCGGTATCATCAATATCAAACTCAAGCGCAACATGACGCGCGGACTCAACGGTGTACTGAATGCATCCTACGGAGGCATGTATTTCAAGGATGTTAATCGTTATCTTAATAATGACTATGTGGGCCTGAACCTGTTCTATCGCACGGATAAAACCTATACCTATGCGCAGGTTAATCAGTACTATGGTGATTTCAGTATCAGCAATGCTACGCATGCTTATACGCCTTTTATGAAGCGCGATATGGAGTCTGAATACACCGCCGATTTTCAGTACTATATGCTTAAAATAGGCAATGACTGGTATATCGATTCGACTAATACGTTCGGTTTCTTCTTCCAGGCACCGGTTATGGTGCAGTCCCAAACAGCTCCGGCTGACAAGAGTTGGGGAACAACGTCTTTCCTTTCTTCTACCGGTGCAGACTCGCTGCTTTTGCATACGAACAGTATGACCAATGCGCGCACTTTTGCTCCGCAGCACACTGCCAACCTTAATTTTACGCACGTCTTCTCGGCTGATTTGGAGCGTGAACTGACCGTTAACATGGATTATAACCGCTATAATAGCCAATCCTCTAATCTGCAGCATAACAAGGAATGGATCGACCAACAGCCTCAAGTCTATTCCGGATTGGATATACGTAATCATCAAATCTCCAATATCTATTCGGCTAAGTTGGATTTCCAAACTAAGTTTTGGCGTACTGGTATGATTGAAGCCGGAGGCAAATATACGCTATCCACTATGAATAGTCGTATGACGACAGATTCGCTACAAGGCGAGCAATGGGGCTTGTATTCTTCTACTCCGTCTGATTTTGACTATCGCGAGCATGTGGCAGCCATGTATATATCGTTGGCTAAGCAGTTTGGTGAGCATTGGAATGTCAAAGTCGGTCTGCGTGGCGAATACACCTACTCGATAGGCGATTGGTTGTCCGCTGATTCGGTTAGCCGTAAGTCGTACTTTGATGTCTTCCCAACCGTTTATATGGGCTATACGTCCTCGCCGCTGGGTAAACTGCAGCAGACTATTGCAGTCAGCGCCAGTTACGTGCGACGCATCAAACGCCCTAATTACTACCTGCTGAATCCCTTCCGAACCTATATTGATGCCCATAGTTATTCCGTGGGAAACACCGAACTGACTCCGGAGTTTAATAACGATGTCGAACTTAATTTTTCGTACTCCAGGTACCTGAGTCTGACCTTCAATTTCTCGCATACTCAGGATATGTTCTCCCAACATATTGAGATTCTGGATAATGGTGACGGACGATCTATGTGGACGAACTTTGGTACGTGTACAACGCATGGTTTTAACCTCTCTCTTACCGAACTGCCACTTGTGCCTAAGTTTGATTCGCAGCATAAGGTTAATGGTGCTTGGCTTGCATTAACGGTCAATGCAGGATACTATAATTTCCTCAATAAGTCCTATAAGAAGGACGAGAACGGCAATCCTGAGTATAAGCAGCAAAATAACTATTTCCGCTGCAATGGTATGCTCAATGCCTACTTGCCTAAGGATTGGTCCATCTCGGTGGATGCTTTCTATAGTGCACCGATTACGATTGGATATAACCGCCAAAATGCCATCTATTCAATGGGATTGGGTATCCGTAAGTCCATTAGTAGTAAAGGCTTAGTGCTGAATCTGCAAGTCCAGGATCTGCTTCGCTCGTCTCATTATGAGGAGCGGTCACAAGGGCTGCCCGAAGGCCAGTTTACCAGT
>JAGHTR010000080.1 GCA_018065205.1 Candidatus Colicola caccequi | reverse complement strand
TTGCCATTGTTGCATTGGTTGTAGGGTATATCCTATATGGTGCTTTTGTAGAGAAGGTATTTGGTATTCATGCGTCGGCTAAGACGCCGGCATTGACTAAGACGGATGGTGTGGATTATGTGCCGATGAGTCCGTGGCGTATTTTCCTGGTGCAGTTTCTTAATATCGCCGGATTGGGTCCGATTTTTGGAGCAATCATGGGTATTTTCTTTGGTCCTTCGGCTTTCTTATGGATTGTATTTGGTACGATTTTCGCGGGCGGTGTGCACGATTATTTAAGTGGTATGTTATCTATCCGCAAGGGTGGTGCTTCGTTGCCGGATATGGTAGGAGATGAGTTAGGCAATGGTATTAAGGTTTTTATGCGTCTGCTGTCATTGGTGCTGCTGATTTTATTGACCACCACTTTCCTTTCAGGACCGGCTACGTTATTGCAGGGTTTATGTCCGTTAGAGACGTGGCAGCCGTTTCATGATTTGATGCAGTTGTTTGACGATGAAGATTATCAGTTAGGTACGTTCCAGCGATATGATTTTACGTTACCTATTGTATGGGTATGTATTATTTTTGCTTACTACGTATTGGCTACCGTCTTGCCGGTAGATAAGTTGATAGGTCGTTTCTATCCTATTTTTGGTGGGATGTTGCTGTTTATGGGTCTTGGCATTATGGTTATTATGTTAGGTTGGCATAGCAGCGAGATGCCTGAGTTGACGGATGGTTTGTATAATCGTCAGCACAACGGTCTGCCGCTTTTCCCGATGATGTTTGTCAGTATAGCATGCGGAGCCATTTCGGGTTTCCATGGTACTCAGTCGCCTATCATGGCGCGTTGCGTGACCAATGAGCGTCAGGGACGCATTATTTTCTATGGAGCGATGGTGGCGGAAGGTATCTTAGCATTGATATGGGCTGCGGCTGCCGGCACTTTTTTTGCGGATCCGGAGAAAGGCTTGTATGGCATAGATGGATTGCAGGCTTTTGCGGCGGCGCATAAGGGCGAGAACATCGCTGCGCTGGTGGTGGATATGATTAGTCGCTCGTGGTTAGGAACGATAGGAGGCATATTGGCTATTGTGGGTGTGATTGCAGCACCTATCACTTCGGGAGATACGGCACTTAGGTCGGCGCGATTGATTGTGGCGGATTTTCTGCATTTGGACCAAAAGCCGATTCGTCATCGTCTATGGATAGCCATTCCGCTTTTTGTGTGCGTTTTCAGCATGCTGTTTGTGGATTTTAACGTTGTTTGGCGTTATTTTGCATGGACCAATCAGACGTTGGCAGTGTTCACGTTGTGGGCTGGGGCGGTGTTCCTGTTCAAGCAGTCGTGCACGAAGCAGTATCACCTGCTTATTTACCGTCTTTTCCATCATGAGGACCGTCCCAATCTGCGTCAGTATGG
>JAGHTR010000008.1 GCA_018065205.1 Candidatus Colicola caccequi | reverse complement strand
GCTGTAGAGCAAATGCAGAAAGTTCAGCTTGAGAAAGCTCAAGTTGCGAACTTCAATCAACTCAGTGCCGCTCCGGCTCTGACAGTTTCTAACCAAAAGGCAGCGATGCAGCCAAAACAAATGGTTGCAAAGCATTTGGACAAAGCCCAACGCGCCCAACTCCATCAGCAAGCAACCAATGTCGCTCGTACTCCGAAAAGAGTTGCACAATCCGAAGAGTTGACCATTACCGAATCCGAGGTAGATGACTCTTATGTGGAATCCGATGGTGAATGGGACATCTATCTCCTTACTACCATCAACGGAACAGATGTGATCGTAAATCTATATGGATATAATGAAACATTGGAAGGAACTTATGACTTGGCAACCAATATGAATGAGTACTCCTGTGTTGTTGATGCTGCCTTCACATGGTCTTTCTATGAAGAAATTACGGCTTGCAGTTATACGGTTACCTCTTTAGGTGAGGGTCAATATTCTTGCGAAGGTTCCTTCTCTATTGAAAGTGGAGATTTTACATTCAGCACTACGCTTTCCTATGCTCCCCATGTACCACAGGTTTATGAGATTACTGCAAGTGATTTCAGTATGGTGGATTATGGAACAGATATGTACATGACCGCTTTCGATGCAGCCGACAATAAGTTCCTTTTTGATGTATTGTACACCGGTAGCTTTGAGTTTGGTAAGACCTATACATTAGCCGATATGGATTCCGACTATTCTTGGTATAAATTGGCTAGCGGTGGTGGTAATGCGTACACAGAGGCTTCAATTACGGTTACTAAAGATCAAGACGGATTGCTCCATGTCGTTGCTGCTGTCGTTCTCGATAATGGCGATTCCTATGATATTACCTATGATGAGAAAGCTTTCGTCCCCACCGGAGTGAAGATTGAAGTGAATGGGTACAGACTTGAATGGTCGTTATTTGAGTAGTTATGGTTTCTACCTCTACACCGCTACATGGGGTGACTACACCGTACAATTGGCATTTGATGCAGAGGAAGAGAAAGCCGCTTACACCAATGACGATTTCATTGCTGATTATGGTTTGATCTACTCGGATAGTGAGAAAATTCAATTGTTAAAATTGGCTTCTGACAACATCACTATCACCAATACCGAGACAACCAAGACCCTTGCCGGTAGCGTTTACGCAAAGAATGGTGACGAATATATTCTGAACCTCGTTTGGGAGAAACCCGATGCTAAGTATATCGACATTAACGTTGCTAATGCTACTCTTACCAACAAGAGTACTATCGGTTTCTGGACGATTGACGGTCAAACAGCTGACAAGAACAATAGTTTCAGTATTTATTTCATCAGCAAAGCGCTGCAAGGAACCTTCACGGATGTGGCTAAATTTGATTCTTATTCCACTTGGGTAAGTGACAAGTCCTCCGGTTCGAATGTTTATTACGAGAACCTCAGCGAGGTTAACCTCACCTCTGTTATTGATGGTGACAGCCTGAAGATTACGGGTACTCTGAGTTTAGCCGATGCTAATGGCAATCCTGCTATCGTTACCGTTTACATCACGACTCCTTTCACTCAAGAATGGGGTGAGTGGGCAGACTTTGCTCCGTTTGATTTGAACACGGGTAAATATACTTTCACTGCTATGTTTAACAGTCCTGTCACACAAAGAGACATCCCTGTTCAAGTACGTAAAGACAACACCGGCTTCAAACAATATAAGTTCATCGGTTGGGGTAAACAAATCTTCACGGCTACCGGTATTGACCTCATTGTTGATATGAATCCGGACTATGTTTGCACCGTTGCTCAGCAAGATTTAGGTTTTGATGCAGATGATTTTGGTGAGAACGTTCAAGTTCAAGACTTTGCTTCGAGAACAGGTCAAGATATTCCTTCTACCTACGATCCTGAGACGGGTACATTTGATCTCGCTTTGAGTTATTTCATCTCTTTAGGTACGTTTGGTTCCAAGTATGAAACGATGGTTATGGATAAGCCTATCCTTGAGCGTGATACCGTTAAGGTGAACTTGGAAGCTATCATGGTTGAGGAAGATCTCGATAGCCAAACCGGTAATCACCGTGGATGGTTGTTCGAAGGTCAAGACACCGATACGTTATATATTGTTCAAGTATTAGGTCAAGAGAAAGTCGGAACCTTCTCTTATGAAGACGGCACATTAGGAAAGAACTTCTATAACATTATTCCTTCGAATAGACAAGGAATGTGCCAATTCACTGAAGGTGAAGTTACCATCGTTGATGATGAGGAAGGTCTTAAGTTGACTGGTTTACTTATTGGTGCAGATGAAAAGGCTTATGTCTTCAATTGGATCCAGCCTGCCGGCATTCTGCCAAGCGATACCGATGCTCCGTTCGATGCTACGTTTGCATGGAGCGATATGAGCACAGACCTTGACAACGGTGTGATTAGTATTTCTGTACAAAAAGGTACAGACCTTGCTTTGGAATTGGTTCTCTTTACCGATCCTGCTGCTACTGAGATTCCTGAAGGAGTTTACACTATCTCTGACAGTCAAGAAGCCGGTACAGCTCTCAAATCTATCGGTTACGCACAAGGTGCAAATCCTTGTTTTGCAGCTACGCTTGTACAAGAAGACAAACTCTATCTTGATGACATGTGGTTCATCGTTGAGGGTACCGTTACACTCAGCTATGACGAATATGGCAAACTCAAAGTCGTTGTTGATGGTAAGAACTCCTACGATCAACCTGTTACCGCTCTTGTTCAATACGAGAAACTGGAGCCTAAATCTACGGTTGTTATTACGGATGGCGAGTTAGCAATTGACGAAGAAATGTACGCTAAGTATGGCATCACTACTTACGTAGTAGAGAACGATAATTACGGCTTTATACTGCCTGTTTATGCTGACACCATCGTTGGCGATTTCACTGAAGATTTAGAATACGCTTTAGCCAAGGTCGTTAACCTTGCTTCTTTGGCTCCCGCTAACATTATTGATGTTGAGTCTATCGTAGTAACGGGCATTGAGAAGAACATTACGTTGAACGCTAAGGTTCTTGGTGCAGATACTATTATGTACGAGATTACCGCTACTGGTTTCTACGGAGCTTTGGAGTATGATACGAATGCTGATTACGAAGGCAACTTCAATGTCGTTGATTTGACGATTGGTCAAAGTAGCAAGTACATCACCATCAAGGGTATCAATGAAGTAGGTGATAGCATCAATTTCGCTTTTGTTGGTTCGTTAGTT
>JAGHTR010000028.1 GCA_018065205.1 Candidatus Colicola caccequi | reverse complement strand
TTCCGCTATAAAGCCACAAAGGCCGTACAAGTGCAATCACGCATCAAGCAACTAGACAAATTAGAACGATTAGAAGTTGATTTAGAAGATACCAGTCGGCTGAATTTGCGTTTTCCGCCGGCTCCTCGCAGTGGAGATTTCCCAATTATTATTGAGGATTTAGAGAAAGTATATCAAGGCGCCAGCCATCCTGTTATATCGCAAGTGAATCTCACCATTCGTCGAGGAGAGAAGGTGGCCTTTGTAGGCAAGAATGGTGAAGGAAAAACAACCTTGGTACGTTGTATAATGGGTCAATTGGACTATTTTGGTAATCTCAAAGTAGGGCATAATGTCCAGATTGGTTACTTTGCCCAAAACGAGGCCAGTTTGTTAGACGAGAATAAGACTGTTTTTGAGACTATTGATTATGTGGCGGTAGGCGATATACGTACTAAGATTCGCGATATACTTGGAGCATTTATGTTTGGCGGTGAAGCTTCCGAGAAAAAAGTGAAAGTATTGTCCGGTGGAGAACGCAGTCGTCTTGCCATGATTCGCTTGCTATTATCGCCTTGCAATCTACTTATTTTAGACGAACCGACGAACCATTTAGATATGCCATCCAAAGATGTACTAAAAGCCGCATTGAAGGACTTTGATGGAACCGTTATCTGCGTGAGTCACGACCGCGACTTCTTAGATGGTTTAGTGGATAAAGTATATTACTTTGGAGAGGGACACGTGCGTGAATACTTAGGCGGCATTTACGATTTCCTACGGTCGCGTCAACTAACATCCCTGCAGGATTTGGAGCATAATACTCGTTCCTGTCTATCAACTAATGCCAAAGAAAACAATTCGTACGCTAAGGAAGACTATGCACAACAAAAAGCACAAGCCGCAGCCAAGCGCAAGAAAGAAAAGCAGATTGCTGAGACCGAAGCAGCCATAGCACAATTAGAGGCAGAACAAGCCCAACTAGAGAGTTTATTAAATGATCCTGCTAATCAGACGAGTGAGAATTTTCAACAATACGAACATATCAAACACGAGATTGAACAGAAGATGTACGAGTGGGAGATCTTGTCAGACGAATAAAGATAACCGAATTTTATGAAGATACTTATTCTATCCAATTGTTACACGCGTCCTAATTTCAATGCCCGCCTACGCTATCAGTGTGAATATCTAACGAGGCAGGGACATCAAATTAGTGTTTTTACGGAAGCTTGGGATCCTATCACTTTTGAGCATAGTTATCCAATTACAGAATTAGGATTTTACCATTTAGGATACATTACTTGGGCACTTAAGTCGCTTATTACGGCAATGACCAATAGTAAAGAACGGAGTTTGGCACGACGTGTTATGCGTTGTATTCGCAATCAGCATTTTGATGCTATTTTATGCTCAACCAATAGTTATTCCCCCATGGGTGCCGCTAAAATCATTGCCGATAAACTGCACTTACCATTGCATATTGATATGTGGGAATTGGAGGAGTTAGTTCCAGGAAAGCCAGTTTCCTATCAAAGACAATGGTGGTTTAAGTCCTTCCGCAAATGGAACAAGTCCACACGTCTGCGTCGCAGGAATGAAGTATTGGTAGCCGCCAACAGTATAACTACCATTTCTCCAGAGCATGTCAAACAGATTCGCCCATTCAATGACAATGTGACGCTTATTTACAATGGTTTTAATCCCCATCAATATAGTCGTCAAGATGTGCATACAGACGCTTTCCGCATTAATTATTTAGGGCGATTATACGATCAACAACAGCCGGATTTAGTGATGAAGGCCATTCAACAGTTGCAGTCAGAACTACCTAAGTTACAAGCTTCATTTTACACAAACAGTTCAGCGTATTTCCGTTTAGGATATAATGATATCCATATTCATGGTTTTTTACCCAAGGAAATTCTTAATGACACCATCCGTCATGCATCTATCATCCTTTTATTTGACGATCCATTTGTGAGCGGAATGCAGAATGTTAAGTTCTATGAAACGTTAGGATGCGAAAAGCCAGTATTATACACACCCACTACCAAAGGTCTGCTGCCGGACGTTATTCGATTAACAAATGCCGGATTATGCACAGACAATATAGAGGAGATTAAAACTTTCATTCGAGACAAATATGAAGAGTGGAAGACTAATGGTTTCACACACCAGCCAGTTCAACATAAAGACCTATTCGACAGTCACAAGCAGGCGCAACAATTAGAGCAACTATTAAGTCAACTTATACAATGAGCGATACCATTCGTTATATCATTTCTTTTCTGCTTTACGGCCATAATGAAATGGTTGATAAGGTAGCGTATTGCCCGGTATCAGACAAATATCCGAATACACCAATTATCATTGCAGGAAATGGTATGAATGAGCCGTTACACCTACCGGATTTATCGGAGCCACAAGTAGAGTGTTTATCTGACGGACGCTATGTCATTCATAACGATTGGATATACAACACCTTCTTTTTCCTATCTCGTGCAGAGGAAGTACTCAATTCTCAGCGCGACCAATATGGGCGATTCATCGCGGCCTTCTCTATTTTAGGGAAAGAAGAACGTTTGCTCACACCTCTTATTGACACGTATAGTCAATGCCTTTGTCAATTACTGCATATTGAAACACCTGCTCCCTGTTATTCCTCTATTCATCTTACGCACGATGTTGATACCATTGAATACTATCGTCATCTGCGTGGAGCAGTAGGCGGTATATTACGAGGTCATTTAAAGGCAATTAAGACTTCATGGCAAGACTTGTGTAACGATCCCGCCTATACCTTCCCTTGGTTGCGAGAGTTAGAACGACCTTACTCCGTCATTTATTTCATCAAGGACACTCCGGGATGCGGATTGGATTATCCTCAGTATAATCTGCACGGCAAAGATTTGCAAACCTTCCTCAATGACACAAAGGCTTCCAACGTTCAATACGGTTGGCATTCCAGTGCTCAAGCAAGACGTCTATCTACCACTCATCGCAGCGATATTATTGACTACACGTTACATCGATCACATTATTTGAATTGCTCCATTGAACGAATGCAACAACTTGTAGAAATGGGCGTTAAAGACGATTATACGATGGCCTTTGCGGACCAAGCCGGATTCCG
>JAGHTR010000094.1 GCA_018065205.1 Candidatus Colicola caccequi | reverse complement strand
GTATAGTTCAGATATTTTTAGTAATTTTGTCGCCGAAAAGTTACTATCATGAACATTTTAGATTATATTCAAGTTCATCGATCTCGTTTTATAGACGAATGGGCGAGCCTGATTCGCATTCCCAGTGTCAGTTGTCAGCCTGAGCATAAAGACGATATGCTGCGTTGCGCCAATCGTTGGTGCGAACTGCTATTGGCCTCCGGCTGCCAGCATACAGAAGTGATGCCATCTCAGGGCAATCCATTTGTGTATGCCGAGTACATGCCTGCTACCCTATCCTCCGCCACCAAGACAGTGCTCGTCTATGCCCATTACGACGTGATGCCTGCCGAACCCTTGGAGTTATGGCAGAGCAATCCATGGGAGCCGGAGGTGCGTGGCGGACGCCTCTATGCGCGCGGCGCGGACGATGATAAAGGTCAGGCTATGATTCAGGCTAAGGCCTTTGAATACATGGTGCATGAAGGACTGATGAACTGCCGCGTTAAGTTCATCTTTGAGGGCGAAGAAGAGATTGGTTCGCCGTCATTAGAAGCATTCATCAGTGAGCATCGAGAGTTGCTCAAGAGCGATATCATATTGGTTAGTGACACATCGATGATAGGTAAGGACACACCATCCCTAACCACGGGACTTCGCGGATTAGCCTACTGGCAGATTGAAGTGACCGGAGCCAATCGGGATTTACATTCAGGTCACTTTGGCGGAGCTGTCAAGAACCCTCTCAATGCCCTTTGCGAGATGCTCGCTAAAGTGGTGGATGAGAACGGACGCATCACCATCCCGCATTTCTACGATCAAGTGCTACCTATTCCTCAAGCCGAACGCGATATGATTGCTCAAATCCCATTCTCGGACGAGGCTTATAAGCAAGCCATTGATATAGATGATGTCTTTGGAGAGGTAGGTTATAGCACTTTGGAGCGCAATTCATGCCGTCCGAGTTTCGATATATGCGGTATGTGGGGAGGTTACACCGGTGAAGGCAGCAAGACGGTTTTGCCATCTAAGGCTTACGCCAAGGTCAGTTGTCGATTGGTAGCCAATCAGGATCACGAAGACATATCACGTTCTTTTGTAGATTATGTCCAATCCATTGCTCCGAAGGGAGTACGTGTGCAGGTCACTCCGATGCATGGCGGACAAGGCTATGTCTGCCCTATTGATATTCCTGCCTACCAAGCTGCCGAGAAAGGCTTTGAGATAGCCTTCGGCAAACGTCCCTTGGCGGCACGGCGCGGAGGCAGTATTCCCATCATATCGTCGTTTGAACAGATACTGGGCGTCAAGACTATCCTGATGGGCTTTGGTTTAGAGGCCAATGCCATCCATTCGCCTAACGAGTCCATGGACTTAGAGGTATGGGAGAAAGGTATCGTAGCCGTG
>JAGHTR010000146.1 GCA_018065205.1 Candidatus Colicola caccequi | reverse complement strand
GGCAACGACTATATCACCATTATCGGCAGTTGGTTGAGAATGCACGCATAGATTATCTCCCTCTTGTAAGCCAAAATCGCGCATAGACTCGCCTTTAACGGGTATTACAAAATTGATTGTTGCAGCGAATTCCTTAGGAATAGAAATTGTTTCGTATGCCTCATCGCCTGGTCTTTCAGGTATTCCGGCACGCACGCCGCTACTATAATACGGCACTTCCACCCACTCTATCGGGCGAAAATCTTCAACTGTGGTATTAGATTTTTTGGTCATAGTATGGTTATTAAAAGTCAATTGGGGTTTTGATTCTTCTTGTTATTTGTTATTTTTCGTCCCAATTCTTTTATGGTATCCAAATATGCCACTTCTACCGGTGAAAGCGAGTTTACTTGCCATTTGCGATACTCTTGCTCTGCTTTCTCCATGGCCTGCTCATGGCTTATGCTGCCAGCATCCGACAACAGATTGTTGCCAGTAGAAGATAGGATATTGTCTAATTGCTGAATATAGTCGCTCATATAAGTCGGAATATGGCGAATGGCTTGTACTTCAGCAAAGTCAAAGTAACCAGAAACGAGTGCATTCAGGATTTTAAGTTCGTCAGCCGACAGATAGTTTTTGGCTATCTGCGCATCGCGAAGCGTAGGCCAAGTTCCTTTAAACGAAGTCATTCCCATAAAGTCCTTCTCTGCATCGGCACGGTCATAAATCACTTCTGCGGCCGTATGTCCATGGGCGGCATAGTGCAGTTTGTTTTGCACAATCTTGAAGAACTCTATCGACTGCAAACTTCGCGGATCGTAATCTACAGCCGTAGCATAAATATCCAGCACTTGACGATAAATAACCTTTTCTGACGAGCGAATGTCACGGATACGATCGAGCAATTCTTTCCAATAACCTCCACCGCCTAATTGTTTGAGTCGCTCATCGTCCATGGCAAAACCTTTGACGATGTACTCTTTGAGTATAGATGTTGCCCAAATACGAAATTCTGTGGCACGACGACTGCTGGCTCGATAGCCAACGGCCAAAACAACATCTAAAGAATAAAGATTGACCAGTTTGTCTGAAAAAGGAAATTGCATTTTTTGCAAATTGCTTTTTTCGTCCAGTTCGCCTTCGCTAAAAATTTTAGAAATGTGGCGAGATATGCCCGACACATCTTTGTCAAAAAGTTCTGCTATTTGTTCCTGACGAAGCCAGACGGTCTGTTCATCGCGATTGACCTCAAGTCGCACATGTCCGTCTTGACTTTGGAAGAGTACTATCTGATTATCTTGCTGATTCATATTTTTATAATATTCTTGTTTCTTGTTTTAATTATCCTTTTCCCTAGATACGGTTTTCCCGTTAAGCGGAAACACCATGCCTTTTTGCGGACAGGGTTAGATTCTTCTCAGGTTACGTATTCGTTGATAGGTTTTATTTAATTCGCTGGCATCGGTTAACACCTTATTCAGCCGTGCCACAACAGCCTTGTGTGTGCGGTCAAAGTATTTAGCCAATGAATTAACCGATTGTCCTGCCAGGAATTGTTCCATAAGGTATTTATCTTCGTGCTCCATCCATCGCGTATTATCTTTATACGCCACTCCGGCAGTATCCATAACCGGCATATCGATGCCAACAATCCGACGCACTCGCAAAAGAATCGCCATCGGCGTTCTGTCCATGGCTTCCGCCACTTCACGGATAGTCATCTCCTGACGCATCAGCTCCTTCAACCGAGTCTCTTCTTCCACCGTCCAAAACTCATTATGTCTTGCTGGATGTTGATAATTAGCCATAATAGTTTAATAATACATCTCAATATACGAATATGCCTTGTCAAAAACCTCTTGGTCTTTGAGGTTATACTTCAGCCAAAGGATAGAACGCAGTTTCTGCTTGATTTCACGTTGAGCTGTAACCGACTTAAACGCATCATTAAACTTGCGCACGATAGCCACAATATCCTTATCAATATCATTAACTACATTCTCTACAATAATCGGAGTATCAGGAGTCTTAATTGACTCAAACAACTCGGTTAACGCAGCACGACCTTGAGCGCGACGGTCAATAGGTTCCAACACTTTTTGCTCCTCGCTCAATAAGTCCTTAGCCAATGTCAGCAATTGTTTGAGGAAGTCTATACTGGTGCATAGCGACTCTTCCATTTTCTTACGGAGTTGGTCTAACTTCTCGGCAAATTTCTGATAATTGATCTCACCTATGTGGTTCTGCAAGCGTAAACGCAATACTTGCTCTATCTCAACCGCCTTTTTCTTTATCTCTGATTCACTAAGTGCTTGGTTAATAACGTCCGTATTGAGTACTAAGTCCTCCAATGGTGTACCGATATTGATGGAGTCAATACTATTGTGGATAATCTCAATTGTCTTACTACCTAACAGGCTCCAGATAAGAGATGGTCCTGCTGTTACGGGACGGATACTCTGATAAACAGACGCCATCCAACTATAATCCTTCTCGTATTCAGCTAATATCTGGTCTGGACTAACCACATCCCATGCTTTGCTGAGACGATTAAAGTGCTTAGCGAACTCAGTCTTAACATCTTCGTCCTTCAGGCATTGCTGTGCTTCCATCAGTCCATTCCAATCTCCTATCGTACGATCTACACCAGGGAAGAATTTCAAGCACTCATCTACAAAGCCCGGAATAAGCGCCTTAATCTCGTCTATATTCTTCACTACGTGCTTAACCGACTCCTCATCAAAGGCAAGCGACTTAGCCACATTATCAAACACACCTACAAAGTCCACAATCAATCCGCACGATTTGTCATGGGTGTATTTACGATTAGTACGGCAAATAGCCTGCAACAACGTATGGTCTTTCATTGGTTTATCCAGGTACATACATTGTAGGATAGGAGCATCAAATCCTGTCAGCAACTTGGAAGTAACGATAACGAACTTAATCGGCGACAATGGGTCACGGAATTGGTCAAGGATACGTTTCTGCTCATCACGTGATAACTGATACTCTTTATAGTCATCCGACTTATCTCCGGCCGTATGCATAACAATAACCGTTTCATCATCACGACCTAACAAGGCATCCAGCGCTTTCTTGTACTTAACGCAGCATTCACG
>JAGHTR010000218.1 GCA_018065205.1 Candidatus Colicola caccequi | reverse complement strand
CCCTCAAAGCCGTAAATGGTTGCGATAGCATTGTGGCTATTCATATTGCTCGCAACTCTAAGTACTTCTTTGCCGAGCAACAGCAGACCAGTGACCAAACACCATTCGTTTGGGAAGGACATAACAAACAGTTCACTCAGTCCGGCATTTACTACGATAGTCTAAAAACCATCAATGGGTGCGATAGTATATACCAACTCACTTTAACCGTTTACCCGACGTATAACTTCCAAACCGAGTATGTTACCATCTGCGCTACAGAGGCTCCGTACTACTGGGAGCACGGACAAAGCAATTACTCCGCTACAGGAACCTATACCAAACGCTTTGAAACCATTGCCGGATACGACAGTATCTACACGTTGGACTTAACCGTACTGCCTGTTTCAGGCAGCGACTACTACGCTAATATCTGCGAGGGGGACTCCGTGGTTATTAACAACATCGTCTATAAGAATGGTGGACTGTTCTACGACACCCTCAATGCTGTAAACGGTTGCGATAGTATTGTGACGATTCATGTAACGAAGAGTGCTAAATACTTCCACCACGAAGCAGTTAGTATTTCGGAATCCGAGTTACCCTACACATGGGCCGGACACCCGAACGTAGAGATTCCTTATGCAGGAACGTTCTACGACTATCAACACACCGTGAATGGTTGCGACTCTATCTTTGAGATTGTAGTGACAGCATACAAGGAGTTTGATTATAGCATTACGGTTTGTGAGAACGAACTGCCGTATATGTTGGCTCCGAACAAACCTTTGATGAACTCCGGTATTTATGTGGATACCTTACGCAACGTAGCAGGACAAGATAGTTTGATTAGACGTTGTAAGTTAATCGTTTATCCTGTTATTCATACCGAACGCACCGTTCAGTTATGCCAAGGATCTACCTACACGCTATACAATGGTCGTGTAGTATCCGTAGGTGGTAATTACAACGACACCTTACAGTCGTCTGTCTCCGGTTGTGACTCCATCGTGACAATCCATTTGAGTATAGCACCCACGTTTGACATCAAGCAGGAGGCCACTATTTACGAAGGAGACTCTGTTCTATTTGAAGGAGAGTGGCTCAAAGAGAGTGGATTATATCGCAAGTCCTATACCTCTATCTTCGGATGCGATAGTACGGTGCAACTCAGTCTTACCGTTCGTCCTATTTATCGCGTTGACACTACAGTCTATGTATGCGACTACGAATTGCCGTACGTATGGAATGGAGAATCCTTCTACGATGCAGGGGACTATACGCGTGCTAAAGAATCGCTCGTCGATAAAGTCTTTGCGACCTTGCATCTGATTGTAGGAGCATCCTACTATGAGCAACGCACTATTGATATCTGTCAAGGTGACACCATTGCATATCGCAATAAACTGTATTATAACAGCGGTGTCTTCTACGACACGATTCCTACTACGGCAGGATGTGACTCCATCTTCCAAATTACCGTGCGTGTCATGAAGACCTATTATAATTATCTGACTGTCAACATATCGGATAAGGAAACGTACGTCTTTGGTGAAGGAGAGCGTGCACGTATCCTGAATAAGGAAGGAACATACTTCAACTATGACAAGACCGCTGAGGGCTGTGATAGTATTACCGAACTTACATT
>JAGHTR010000129.1 GCA_018065205.1 Candidatus Colicola caccequi | reverse complement strand
GACCTGATGAAGGAGTACAAGGAATTAGGGATTAACTACCCTAAGTTCTACAAAATGGATGGACTATCCCGATTAGGATGGTTAGCCACCGAAAAACTGCTACAACAGGTGGGTACCGACTTACTGGATAGCGAACGCACCTGCATCATCATGGCCAGCAAGAATGCGTGCCTATTCAACAACCGGGCATTTGAACAAACAATGAAAGACCACAATAACTACTTCCCATCCCCCGCCCTATTCGTCTATACCGTACCTAACATAGTGACCGGTGAGATTGCCATCCAACATAAACTATATGGAGAAACCGCTTTCTATGAACTGGATAACGAAAAAGAATTGGAACCAATCGTACAAGCAAC
The DNA here is from genome assembly GCA_018065205.1 of Candidatus Colicola caccequi. GTDB lineage: Bacteria > Bacteroidota > Bacteroidia > Bacteroidales > Paludibacteraceae > Colicola > Colicola caccequi. The sequence continues at coordinate 983 of JAGHTR010000129.1, read as the reverse complement.
TATGGCAACAGGCAAATTCAACAACGCCATCGTAGGATGGGTGGAAGAAGGAGAAGGAGCGCATGTTTGGGTAGTATGCTGATAGTACCAACATGCGCTGGTCCTGAGCGAACACCTTGCGCCAGCGAGCTGGCGAGGCGTTACCGTGCGGAGGCGCACTTATGGTACATATCAGCAAAAAAACATCAACATGGCTAAAAAAAGAAGGAAATAGAATAATTGATAATATGGAACAATTAGAACAAGAGTTGAAAGCGCGAATTATTGAGGCGCTGAATTTAGAAGAGATGACCGTGGAGCAGATTGATAGTGATGCACCATTGTTTGGAGAAGGATTAGGATTAGACAGTATTGATTCATTAGAACTAATCATGATGCTGGATAAATACTACGGCATTAAGTTAACGGACAAGACGATTGCTAAACAAGTATTGGCTAATGTACGTACGTTAGCAGAGTACGTAAACGAACATCGCACTAAGTAATGACCATCGCCATCACCGGCATAGGAATTGTATCGGCATTAGGTATAGGTCAAGCAGCCAACCGCGCCGCCTTACGCAAGTCAGAGAGCCATGTAGGTCCCCTGTCTATCCTGCCTACCCTGCATCGCACCTATCCGGCAGGCGAGATCCCTTTGACTAACGAGCAGTTGATTAGTGAGGCCCATCTGGATATTCCTGCCACCTATAGTCGCAACACCATATTAGGTATAATAGCCTTACAGGAAGCATTGCGGGATGCCGGTACATCATGCACAACACTCATCAACGGCACAACCGTTGGTAACATGGATAAGACGGAAGGCTACTACGGCGCATGGATGCAAGAGGACTGGACCACAATCGGTGAGATAGCCAATCACCGCGCCGCCCTACATACCCGACAAATGGCAGATTACTGCGGCATCACCGACATGCAAACCGTCTCAACCGCCTGCTCGTCGGCACTCAATGCGATCATCTGCGGAGCCAACCGTATCC
>JAGHTR010000133.1 GCA_018065205.1 Candidatus Colicola caccequi | reverse complement strand
GCCTGATTGCCGCGTTAGTCTACTAGGATATAAAGCCCATCCTTGCAAGGCACATGTATGCAGCATTCCCCCTCCGTCTTGTTCACAAAAAAGTGAACAACACAAAAGTTTACTATTATTAATCCCTTGCGGGGCAGAAAACAATTCGTTCTCTGCCTCGCATCTTTAACTCATCCTTACCTGACCTTTACCTAATCCTTACCTAAAACCTCCTTCATCTCAAAAAGTACAAAAAAATCAAAAGTTGCGGAATAAAATCACAAAAAGCTGCGGAATAAAATCACAAAAAGTTGCGGAAAAACTTGCACATATCAGGTTTTTTTTGTACCTTTGCATCGCAAAATGTTTGCAACCACACCCTTGTCTACAAAAGGGATAATTAAACGGAAAATCAAAGAATAAAATATGGCAAATGTAATAGTTAAGTCAACCACTACTCCTTCAGCAAAGACAAGTGTTGAGATCCAGCAAATTCTGAATGGCCTCCGTCAATTGATAGAAACTACCAAACAACAGGTGCTGATATATGTTAACCAACAAGTCAGCATGCAGTATTATGCGGTTGGTAAGTATATTGTAGAGAATTTGCATACTGATGCGTATTCTGATTATGGAAAACAAATTCTTGCGACAGTGTCGCAAACATTACAGCGTGAGTATGGTAGCGGCTATTCTTACTCTGCATTGACACGTATGATGTATGTATCAAAGCGCTTTGATAAAGAAAAGTTTGTGACACTGTCGCAAACATTGAGTTGGAGCCATTTCTTAGAGTTGGCAGCTATAGAAGACGATACTAAACGACTCTTTTATGAAAAAGTTACGACGGCAAAACATTGGAGTGTTCGTGCATTGCGAGATAATATCAATAAGATGTATTACGAGCGCACTTTAATTGCAGCCAAGCCTCAAGATGAGATTATTGAGGCATTAGAAAATACTCCTATTGAGAATAATGTAGATGTTCAATTGAAATCCTCGTATATCTTGGACTTCCTTGGATTGACCGGCTATTATAGTGAAGAAGAATTAGAAGATGCCATTTTGGTAAACCTTGAGAGATTTTTATTGGAATTGGGTGAAGGGTTTACATTTGAGGCTCGCCAGAAACGGTTTACTATAGATAGTATAGATTACAAGTTGGACTTGCTATTCTTCCATCGCAAGTTGAATCGTTTGGTGGCAATTGACCTTAAATTAGGTAAGTTCCTGCCGGAGTATAAAGGTCAGATGGAGTTATATTTGAAGTATCTGCAACGCAACGAAATGGAAGAGCATGAGAACCCACCGATAGGCTTGATTTTGTGTAGTGAAGGCAATACAGAGCATGTGGAACTGATGATGTTAGGAGAAGATAATATCAAAGTGGCACAATATGTTACTCAGTTACCGGATAAGCAATGGTTTATAGATAAGCTCAATCGTTCCATCGCCATCGCTCAAGCGAATAAGAGCAAATAAAGAATACCTAATTTAAAAGGGTAGGTGGGTGCTTTACTTTCCGTTTGCGTTTAGTGCCCTTGCGTTGGGGCGGATGCTTAACTGCCACTGCTATCTGCCACTCTCACTCATCCCCTATATAAATCTGTTATCAAATTAGTTAACACACTCTCATTCCACCTCGGTCTTGTTCACAAAAAGAGGTTGTCCAAAAACTACTGTTCATTCATTGAGTACTGTATTTTTAAAAATTGGATTATTTTTTCTTCATAATATTTGCATATATGCAAATTTTTCTTGTGTTTTTTTCTGTCATTCCCGCGATTTTATTTTGCAAAAGCACTATCATTCCCTGAAATTCAAATGTTAGTTTTTCTATTATCCCCTTGAATTCATTTCGGGACCACATGCAGCTAGCGGAAGCCCCACCTAACCATAGCCCAAACCGGCCAAAATCCTTGCGCACGCGACTTGCGTAAGATTTTGCAAAAAAAATGAAAAAAGTTTGCATATTCTAAAAAAAAATTGTACCTTTGCAGCCGAAACAGTGTGATATATATGCAGTTGTGCTAGTTTATTTGGCAAAATCCATAGTGTTATTATGAAAACATACGATAAGAATCAAATTATTCATGCTTGTATCACTATTTTGGTGATTATTGCGTTGTATTTTTTA
>JAGHTR010000075.1 GCA_018065205.1 Candidatus Colicola caccequi | reverse complement strand
GTGTGACTCCGTCTTCCAACTCCATCTGTTCGTCAAGGCTGCTTATCACATCTATGACACCCTGACTGTTATGTGTACTAATCAGTCCTTCACGTGGGAGCAGACAGGTAAGGTGTACCAAAGTGACCGCGACTCCATCATCCGTGATACGATGTGGTATACTGCCGTTACCACCGGTTGCGATAGTATCTATTTCCTGAAGGTCAAGGCCAACCAGTCCTACCTCTTGCCTCGTGCCGATACGATTTGCGCTACTGAGGGTCAGACCTACCAATGGCGCGGACATTCGCTAGACGATGTGATAGCACGGGTGCGCGACACGCAAGTCAAACTCGATACCATCTTACGCGATTCACTTAAGACAGAATTATGCGATTGTGACTCCGTCTATACCGATACCGTCCTGATTGCACCGGTTATCAATCACGAGATGTTTGATACGATTTGTTATGGCGATTCGTATTTGCTGAATGAACGGATATTTACGTTCTCGCCTACTTGCAGAGATACAGTATGCCGCGATACAATGCCTAATATCTATGGCTGCGACGAACCCTATGCCGTCACACTCCATATATTGGATACTACACACCATGCATTGAACATACCTGCTATCTGTGCCGACCAAGAGACGTATGATATATTCTATTCAATTAAGGACGGCCCGACTGTACCGGCTCCGCGCTATTACATGATTGCGTTTGATGACTATGCGCATAGCCAAAACTTCGTGGACGATAACGAGGATTGGATAGACCTGTCGGATCCTGATAAAGTCACTTTGCCGATGCCTGTACCTATGTCAGGAGCATCCTATGTGCATCCCGATGATTACCATGGTATCATATCTTTCTCCAATGGCTACTGCTCCGAGTCTCTGCCCTTTACATTGCCATTGCGCTATCCGGCCACAATCTTGCATCAGCATTGGAACGATGTTATTAATATCTACACGGCTGAGTTCAACGGAGGCTATACGTTTGATTCCTTCCAGTGGTATGTCAATGACCAGAAACTGATAGGTGAGACCAAACCCTATCTGTACCGTCCGCAGTCCCTGGGCGACTCGGTCTATAACGTTGAACTGCGACGCACGGGAGAAGACTATTACATCTGCACCTGCGGACTGAAGACAACTGCCAATATCGGTGGTAACCCAATCGATCCGATGGGACCCCAAGATCCGTATGTAGCCGTCACTCCGACCGATGTTGTCAAGGACCACCCCTATGTCCATATCCTTTCTACTGCCGGTGGTTCGTATGAGGTATTAGATACGTATGGTTCGCTATATAAGTCCGGCAAGTATAACAAGACTTCCAGCACCAATATAGTGGCGGCCGAAGTGGCTCTGCCTACTGTGGAAGGTGTTTATGTCATGCACTTATACGACAATGCTGCCGGAGAACGTAGCGTCAAAATATTGGTTCATTAATGCAAAAATAATACGACTATGCAATATACCCTTCATAATCTTCGAATGGCTCTTATCGGTTCGCTGCTATTGATGATGGCAGTGCCTGCTGCGGCTCAGCGACGTATCTATGCGTCCGACCGCGCTACCCAACAAGCCTATAAAGGTAATCGCGACATATCGCGTCGCGACAAAGCCAAGCGCAGCAACCATAATGGGTTGCTATCCGATGCCGAATCAGGCATACATCATTACCTCGGTTTTTGGGTGGAAGGAGCGTACTCCACGTATATCCATAATGTGCCGGGTGTCAGCAAAGGTCCCGGTGGTTACGGACTGGGCGCAGGATTAGTGTATGAACTTCAGAACTCTTATTTCCTGTTCCAAGCCGGTATCGGCATCAAGTCCCAAGATGTGAAATATACCGCCTCGTCTTATTCGTTTGATAACTACGACTTGGCGAAGGGGTTATTCGGTCAGAAAGATAAGCAATGGCTGCCTGCCGCTAAGGGTGGTGCACTCCAAGACTCTTGGGGCGAGAGCATAGATACGCTCCGCTATACCGTCATTAACCGCAAGGACCAAGTACGCACGATTTCTGCACAAGTACCTCTGTTGGTCGGAGGACGATTCAACGGATTCTATGGATTGGCAGGTGTTAAAATCAATATCGCTTTCTCACAGACCGCCATCGCTAATATGGATATCTATTCAATGGCTAAGTATAACCAATACGAAGGGTGGATGACCGAAATGGATAACCACGGATATCGTGGCAGCGCCTTGTCTCCCGTACCTGTTCCCGAATCCAAAAAGACGTACTCTTCTATCCAATTTGACCTCATGGCATCCCTTGAACTCGGTTATGAGTTCCACCAGAAGAACAACCGCATCCGTCTAGCTGCCTTCGCTGATTACGGAATACTCAACACATGCGTGCAGTCCTCTGATCCGTCACTCGCTTTCTCCTTTGCCGATAGATATGATGTGGGACGATATCAGTTTAACAATATCTTCCGCTCTAATGTGGCTAAGGATAGCCGAATAAATAACTTCTTTGTCGGTGCTAAACTAACCTTCCTCTTCCAATTGCCTTCGGCTAAGGATAAATGTATTCTCTGCCGTCAGGCTTCAAGACATTAAATGTATGAAAAAACAATACATCCGTTCCATCATCATCGTACTGGTTATCTTCGTAATAGGTGTCGTTGTTACTGCTTCCGTTAACCAATGGCTGGCTGCTTTAGTGCGTCGGCAATTAGATAACAACATAGCTGCCGCTGCGGATTCTATTCGTTTCACTTATGGCAATGTCCGCGTGGCTGCTTTCCGGGGCAAAGCACAGATTAATGATGTGTATGTCGCCTTCCGTAAGTACGACGAGGACTCCACCTATACCGATTTGAATGCCACTATTGCCGGTATATCGATGGATGGTATTAACCACCTTGACTGGCTCACACACCGTCAGGTTCACCTCAAAGGATTCACCATCACACAACCTGTCGTACAGGCTTCTTTCTACCATGATCCCCAACTGGCAGAGAAAGTTAAACTCAAGTCCGACCTCTCGGATAAAGAGAACATGGAGAACTTCCTGAGGATTGCACGAATCATCATGGATGATGCTGTTATTGGACGCATAACCATTGATAAAGCCAGTGTGGATGCACTGGCCTACAACGACTCACTGCGTATCCTTGTACCGGAAATCAATATGTCCCTCTATGACCTTGGATATAACGTCAAGGACCAAACGCCGCACTATAACGACTCCATCTTCCATTTCCTGATGCGCAATATCGAGATGTACATACCCGATGCTGACGTGTCTCTTACCGTCAAATCCCTGCAAGCCGAACCGAATGGCATAATCAATATCCAAGAGGTACTATCACAAACCTACCTTGACTCGCTCCACCATGAGTCCATTCATGCCGGTGTACAATCCCTGGCGGTCGGAGGCTTTGATGCCGCTAAGTTCAACCAAATTAAACAAATGGAGATTCGCTCCGTACATCTATACGACCCGTTCATCAATGTGGTCGTGGACGAAACAGTCTCTCCTCAGTCCCAAAAAACAACAAAAGAAGAGATGGAAGTCCTTAACGCTCGACTTCAAGATATAAACGTTGAACTGGCCACTAAGTTCATTACCGGTCTGGTTGTTGATACCATTCTCGTTCATAACGCTGCCTGTGATATCCATTCGTCCGTCACTTCCTTTAATGTGCATGCCGATAGCCTATTCGTCGCCCTGTATGGACTGGGATATAGTCTTATAGATGAAGTGCCTTACCACTATAACGACTCCGTTTATCAGTTCTACGTGGGTCATGCTACCATCACTACACCCGATAGCCTCACCGCTATCACCACTTCCTCTATTCGATACGATAACGGAGGCGCTTTTTCTATCGGACCTACACGCGTACGAAACATAGTGGATAAGTGGAAACTCGGTGCTATCCTGAATATGGGACCTGCTACATGGATTGACTTATCCCTTAATTCGCTACGTACATCGTCTAAGAATATCCTGCGGGAGGTGTTCACCATCGAGAATGGCTTCTTTCTGGATTCAATCTATGTGGACATCCAGTCTATGTCCGTCTTCCGCGATGTACGGCAGCAGCCCGTTAAACCTTTTATACTGCCTCAGGTCCCGCTACTCCAATTATCGTATCCCTTCGTCATCAACCATGTAGATGCTAAGGTACATCGCATGAATATAGAAGTGGCACTGACTAAACAATGTGTCGGACATCTTAACCTCAATGATCTCTGTGCTCAACTCAGTAACGTCACGGCTATACGCAATTCCACCATCACCCTTAATGCACGGTGCGGAGTGGGTAGAGGCGTGGCTGATGCACGAATCGAATTGGATATCAAACCTACTTGCGACTGGCGTATAGCCCTCAATGCACGAGATCTGAACCTCCATTTCTTGGATGATATGTTGTACCCGATGGTCGGACTTAAGGTCGGTGCCGAAGTGTCCTCGCTCGTGGTTGATTATCAGGGTGATAATCAAATCGCTAACGGCACTTTCTGCTTGCAGTATGATAACCTGTCTATCCATGCTTATAAGGATAGTCAGTCGCCCTTCACGATTGTGGGAGACCTAAGCGGACTAATCAATTCTGCCAGCAAGACGCTGCTCAATAAACGTAACCCTCGTCATCCGGGTAAGGCACCTCTTGCTTATCAAGTGCAGTGGAAAAACGACCCGTGGCAACAACCTGCATTGTTTTATATAGGTCCGTGTATCGATGGCTGCATCAAAACACTCCTGCCCGGACTATTTGTGCATAAACGCGTTAAGGAACAAAAGAGTAAATAATGACCCCGCCAATCCTACATAATCGTCAGTCGTGGCTGTTGCTGCTTACCGGCACCTACTGCGTCATCTCGGTGATGATGAACTACTTATGTATGAAGCCGCTCTCCTTTGGTACGTCTTTCGTATGGATGGATGGCGGACTGCTCATCTCGTGGATTGTTTTTCTTATCAGTAACGTCATTGTGGAGGCTTATGGCAAGCGCACCGCTATCTTCGTTACCGGTATAGCGGCGTTACTCACTCTCATCATCTCTTTCCTCGGACTGCTGGAGGTTTATTTGCCTACTATGCCTCAGTACACCGACCAGGCTACTCACTTCGCTTTTATCTTCTCCAATGGACCACGTACTATCCTGGCATCTGCAATCGCTTTCTTTATAGGTAATTGGGTTAATGTATCCGTTATTGCATCCCTTAAAGCCCAACAGACGGCTTCTGCACGTAATTTCTGGGTCCGTGCCGTGCTTTCTACTATTGTGGGACAGATAGCAGATAATTCGCTCTTTCAGGTGCTTGCATTTGCTCCCATCGGTATCAGCCGATACGAGATGCTGTGGACCGATATATGGACGGCTGTAGGTATGTCCTCGCTGTTCGAAACAATCGTCGAAGCGTTCTTCGTGCCTCTAATCACGATTCCATTAACAACTTATATAACTCATTTAACTAATCATGACAATATCTAATCAATCACAACGCGATTATTTCCAATCCGGCGAAACACGCCCCATCGCTTTTCGTCAGCAACAACTGGCGCGATTATTGGAAGCCATTAACCGATTCGAGGAACCCCTATATGATGCTCTGTGGAAGGACCTGGGCAAGTGCCGCGAAGAGGCTATGTTCATGGAGATGCTCCAGATTAAGGAGGAAATCCAATTGGCTATACGTAAACTGCCGCGTTGGGCAAAGGACCAATCCGTTCGGGCTAACATGCTGGTCTTCCCTTCGCATAATTACATCCATTACGAACCTCTGGGTTGTGCGTTAATCATCGCACCATGGAACTACCCGGTTAATCTGCTCATTAACCCTTTGATCGGAGCCATAGCCGCAGGATGCTGCGCTACCCTTAAACCCTCTCCTCTGGTGCCCACCGTATCGCATGTGCTGCATGAGATGATTTCATGGGCATTCCCGCCTGAGTATATCAACCTGTATGAGGGTCACCGCGATGTCAACACCGCCCTGCTGGAACTGCGTTGGGATGTTATTTTCTTCACCGGTTCTCCTGCCTTAGGCAAAGTGGTGATGGCGGCTGCCGCTAAAAACCTCACACCCTGCATCCTTGAACTGGGTGGCAAGAGTCCGTGTATAGTAGATAAGGAAGCCGATATAGAGATGGCTGCTGAACGAATCATGTGGGGCAAGACCCTCAACAACGGTCAAACGTGCGTCGCTCCCGACTACTTGCTTGTGCATGAGAGTATAGTTAAGGAGTTCGAACGAGAACTGGAGAAAGCTCGGGTGCGCCTGCAAACCAATTATCCTGTGGTTAAGAAAATCCGTCCGCATGTAGAGGATGTATGGACTCAGGAAATCTTTGGACCCGAATTCCCAATGCGCACTTTCCATAATATACAGGAAGTGATTACTTATATCAATGAACGCGAAAAACCTCTGGCTTTCTATTACTTTGGTGATATTAAACAGGGTGAATATGTGATTAGTCAAACATCCAGTGGTGGTGCCGTTATCAATAACACTCTCCTTCACTTGGCCAATACGCGTCTGCCGTTTGGCGGAGTAGGTAATTCCGGTATGGGACGGTATCATAACCATGCCTCTTTCTTGGCCTTCAGTAACCCTCGCTCGGTGCTGACCTTCCGCCAATCCATCAACCGCATTCCGTTGATTAGACGCTTCCGACTCGCTCCGTTTAATATAGTACAAAATAAAAACAACAAACATTAAATAAAAATTTACAACAATGGACAAAAAATTAACTAAATCAGCCGACAAGAAATGGGCTGGCGTTTGTGGCGGCTTCGCTGAGTATTTCGGCATTGATCCTACTATGATGCGTGCTATCGTAGCAGTGGTTGCATTGGTTACGGGTATCCTGCCGATGCTTGTCATCTACTTGGTACTCTCCTTCATCTTGCCTGATAAACAAGACTAATGTTCAACACTTTGCGTCGAACGCCCTTCCTCTTTCTCCTTCTTCCCCTGGTTCTTTTGATCCTGTGGGGGAAGGCGACGGAGCAACCATGGGTGGCGGGAACGAAAGCAGTGCCTTTAGACACGATAGATAGCACGTATCATCTATATCGGGCTGTTCTCACATCTACTCCGATTGAGCGACCTAAGACATGGCGATACGATGCGTCTCTTATTGACCTGAAGGACTATGCCTTACGGCTATATATAAATAAGGTGTCGGAGGATTCGCTTCCTCATTTGGGAGATACCTTGTTGGTATATGCGCAGCCGCGTGAGCGTATGTTTGCCCGCTATTGGACGCTCTATGGCGCTAACCAAACCCCTTGGTGGCGTACTCCGCGTGGTTGGCAACAACGATTGGAACAGCGATATGCCGAGTTAGGCATTTCGGGACGTGAATTAGGCACCGTCAGCGCCTTAACGCTGGGGTATCGCGAGGACCTGGACCAAGATATCCGTCGGGCTTTTTCGGCAGCAGGAGCAATGCATGTATTGGCGGTCAGCGGACTGCATACAGGCATCCTAATGACGGTGCTCATGATGATTGTGACGCTCTTTGGACGATTTAAGCCACTCTACCACGAAACCGGTAAACAGGTGGTTCAGGGACTAATCATCATTGCTCTCCTGTCCGGCTATGCTTATATAACCGGTGGCAGTCCGTCGATTATCCGTAGCGTCATAATGGCATCTTTGTTTGTAGTGGCAGGAATGGTGCATCGCCCTTCGTCCATGCTTAATATCATCTTTGCTGCGGCTTTTATCATACTGATTATTAACCCTTCGGACCTCTTTTCGGTGTCTTTCCAATTGAGTTTTGCAGCGGTGATTGCGATTGCGCTCTTTGGCGATGGATGGAATGCCATGATGCCAACTATCCATTTCGCTCGTCCTTTCCGTTGGTGCTATCCCATCTACTACTATGTATATGCTTTAATTGGCATGTCCTTGGCAGCACAAATCGGTACGATGCCTATTACCTTGCATTATTTCGGGCAGATGAGTAATTATTTTCTGTTTACTAACCTCTTGGTCATTCCGCTGGCGTGGTGTATGATGGTGGGTGGAGTGGCTACGCTTACGATAGGGTGGTGGACTCCCTTAGGCAAACTCCTGGCTTGGGTGCTGAATGGTATAACATGGCTCATGAATACCTCCGTCCAATGGATTGAATCCCTCCCCGGCTCCACTACTCAATTATCAATTAGCCAATTAGCAATTAGCAATAATCAATTATCAATCACCAATAATCAATTATCAATTAGCAATAATCTTACCTCTTCCCTCTTACCTCTTATCTCTTACCTCTTACCTCTTATCTCCCTCCTCCTTCTCCTTGCTTGGAAATACTTCACCACCCAACACCTTAAATGGAAATAATAATTATTTATATTCTCCTCATCAACCTCATCGCTTTTGCGATGTATGGTGGAGATAAACGCAAAGCCAAGAAAGATGCTTGGCGTATTCCTGAGCATCGTCTTATGTTGGTGGCGTGGTTAGGCGGTGCCTTAGG
>JAGHTR010000037.1 GCA_018065205.1 Candidatus Colicola caccequi | reverse complement strand
TCTACTCAACCTGCTTCTATCCAAACCGGCGAGAAAACAATGGGCTCGGCTAGCGTTACGTACTACGCCGTCTATAAATTTGCCGAAGAGGGTGGAGAAACCGGCTATGCTGTTACAAATGACTTATCCGATCTTGAACAAGATGGCATTAATGTGGCATTATGCTCCAAAAGTGAAAATAAATTTATAGCACACGACTTATCTGCATCTAATGCCCCAACTACCATTACGGCCTCTACTACGGGTCTCTCATTGAGCGATAATGTAATATGGACATTGCATTATGATCCGAGTGGAGAAAAAGGATATAATTGGGGCTTCTCGTACAACTCAAAATACCTCGCTGCTGAATCGTCTAGCAACAATGTCCCAATAAAGTTGTATGCAGGGGAAGATTATTGGAAAATCGTTCCCAATAGTTCAGGTGGCGCTTGCAAGGTGATTTATAATTATGTAGAAGGCTCCGTAAACGATTATATTGGAATGGAATATTATAGTGGAGCATGGAAAGTGTATAAGACTACAGGACAATCCGCTACAGATATGTGGGTGTTGGTTGAGAAAAGTACCGCAACAATTACCTACACCAACTCTCCTTCTTGTGGTCCAATTATTAAAGCACAGGGTGAACCTCATATCACCTCTGCACAGTCCATTACTATCCAAGCCGCAGATTCAATTCAAGTTAAGGGTACAAGTCTGACCGGCTCAACTTTGAGCGCCACAAGCAGTAATGCTCACTTTACCGCTGAACTAACTAATACATCAATTGTGGATGGCTCAATTTTGACTCAACTGGTTATTAAATATACCCCGGTAACTGCAAAGACCTCTGAAACAACTACTATCACAATTCAGGATAATACACATTCGGCTTCTCAAACAATTACGGCACATGGTTATTCGTTGCCCAATAGTTTTATTATTGTTACCAAAAATAGTAAAAATCAATGGGTGGCTTTGCCGTCTGACATGCCGTCAGCAAGTACTTATCATGGTATCCCTGCTGTTGTGAATAACGAAGCAGCTCCTACCTCGGCAACAAAAACGGCAGATAATACACACTATAGCCTGACTACTTTAAGAACGACGATTACTTCTGGCGAAACACAAAGCAGATATGCATCCGCTCCCTGGTTGGTACGTCTAACTACGGAAGATGGTAAGTTCTTATATGGCGCTAAGTCCAATACCAACATCTATGATGGCGATGCATCTTCTACTCAATCGCCTTATGAATGGTTGCTTACTACAACAAATGGCATTGATTACATAATTAAGAACGTAAGTTCTAACCGTACGTTGGCTATTGTTGAAACGGATTACATTGGTCAATATAATACAGGAAATGATGTCTTCCGTATCATACCATACGTTGAGGATTGTAAACACTTTGCAGCACCAACCAATGTGGTGGCTTCGGTGATAAAAGCTACAACGGCTAAGATATTATTTGATCCTGTTCGCAACGCTACACACTATGAATATAAGGTAAATGGTGCATCCGCTTGGACAAGCGTAGATGCTTCTACATTAGAACATAGTGGCACACGTATCATATTACCGGTTACCGGATTGACTCGTGGCGTTTCCAATACCGTCATCATTCGTGGCAACGACCCAACAATAGATGATGCTGACTTATGTGCTCCTCGAGAGGAAACTTCAATCAACTTTACAACGGCGTTGTGCGAACATGTGGCTGAATTAGGAGCATCTTCTCCTGCCGGTACAACCGCTAATGTTCAATGGAAATCGGATTATTCCGGCTTGAGTTATAGAGCAGTCCTCTATTCCGATAGAG
>JAGHTR010000073.1 GCA_018065205.1 Candidatus Colicola caccequi | reverse complement strand
TACGTTATTCATAGTGGCGTGTACAAAGAGGAAGATGGCATCACGTACCTTCCTCTTTATATGACACCATGTTTATAGTATCTTTTCTCGAAAAATCTATTACAAACCTCTTAAGGCACTATCCTTTTTAGATTTATGATGACAAGATCCGAAATAGAACAACAAGTAATCGCTTTCCTTCGCGATACATTACAACTGGATGAGGCGCAACTTGTTTCAAGTGCTAACCTCAAGGCCGATTTAGGTTTAACAAGTTTAGACATGCAGGAGATTATGATGTTCTGTAAGAATACATTTGGTTTTTTGCCAACTCGTCGTGAGATATTTACGATGAATACATTAAATGATGTTTATACCTTAATTAATCAAAAAAATATATAATGCGAGATTATTTAGAAAAATTATCCTATGTCATCCAAGACAATTGGGAAAGTCCTGCTCTCATAGATTATTCAACTCTTATAGGAGAACAGGGGGTGAATTATACGTATGGTCAATTATACGGAGCAATGGTTGCTTTGTGTAATCGTTTTAATGAACTTGGTATTCAGGAGGGCGACCATATTGCCATTTGTGGTGCTAATTCGGCTAGTTGGATTGTTGCATATCTGGCAATAGCCCGCTACCATGCTGTTTCTGTGATGATTATGCATTCTTTATCTTCACAAGCCATTGCGCAAATGGTCAACTACTCTGATTCCGTGGCAATCATTGCAGATAAAGAAATCATTGAAACCTTGCCGGTAGCTCAAATGCCGAAAGTAAAACATCTGATGGCGATGGAGAATTTGCCCAAACCAGAAGTTGTGCGGAAGGATAATATCTTGTTGAAGATTAAGGATGAGAATGCATTGGCATCCATTTGCTTTACGTCTGGTAGTGAGGGAATGCCTAAGGGGGTGATGATTTCCTATAAAGGTGTTTATCTTGGAATCTTTGGTATTGCAGAAAATCTTCCGGTTCGTGAGAATAAAAACATTGTTTCTTTTGCTCCTTTAGCTCATATTCTCGGTATTGGTAGTGAAGTCCTTACTCCATTATGTCAAGGTAGCCATATTTATTTTGCTGGTTCTGTATTGACTATAGAACTCGTTTTTGAATGCTTGCTACGCATTAGACCATATCGTGTTTTGATGTTCCCTATGGTATTGAATAAGTTAGTAGGATCGGCTAATATACAACTGTTGAAACAACTATCATTTATTGAGTGCTGCCTCACTGGTGGTGCTAAGATTGCCAAAGAAGTGGAGATGGTTTGCCAACAATTCCATTTCCCGTTAACCATGGGGTATGGTCTGACGGAAACTTCGGGATTAATTAGTTTGACAGATCCGGCATTATATAAAATGGGGTCTGTTGGAAAGCCAATAGATGCGATGGAGACAGTTATCTCATCGGAAGGCGAAATCCTTGTTCGTGGCGAGAATGTCATGTTGGGCTACTATAAGGACCCTGAAGCAACAGCGGCTAAGATAGATAAGGATGGCTGGCTGCATACTGGAGACCGTGGATATCTGGATGAAGAGAGATTCCTCTATGTGGAAGGACGCTTAGAGCAAGATATGATTGTCCTCCC
>JAGHTR010000091.1 GCA_018065205.1 Candidatus Colicola caccequi | reverse complement strand
TGAGCAAAACGGAGCAAGAATTTTCTTCAATGGCGGTAAGGTTACGGCTAATGGCGGAACCGATGCTTCCGGTATCGGTGGCGGAAAAAATGGTAACACTTCTACGATTGTCGCGGCAACCTTCCTTCAAGTGAAAGCCGATAACAATAATCCTCCCACAACGGTGATTGAGAATACTGGTGCCAACCTCGCAAGCAGTTTGGCTGGCCAACAATACGTAGTGATTGAACCCAAACCCAAGGAAGACTTGGCTCTTGAAGACTTTGTAGTTAGCGACAACAGCGTTCCATACAACGGTTACGCCAGAGGTGCTAACGTGTATTTCAAAGAAGGTATCATAGGCGCAGGTGAGATAACCGTTACCTACAAGCAGAGTGGCGTAGAGGTTACTCCTATCAGTTTAGGTGAGTACGACATCTATGTATCCGTAGCTGCAAGTCTCAGTTACAACGCCTTTGATGCAGCCAAGGTGGGCACACTGACTATTAACAAAGCCACTCCGGTTGCCGCTAATTTCACTTTTGTTGCTCCCGAAGACCTTGTATATGACGGCAACACCAAGACGGCTACCGTCACCTTCAATACCCAAAACGGCAAACTGTCCGGCATGGGTGATATCACCATTAAATACAACGGCAGCACCGATGCTCCAAGCGCAGCAGGCGACTACACCGTCTCGATTGATGTAGCCGAAGGAACGAACTTCACTTCTATTACCTCTCTGACCGATGCTAAATGGACTTTCTCTATTATTGCTCCTATTTCTACTGCTTATATTGACGAGAATGGACAATCGCAAGTCATCGATGCACTTCCTGTACTCAACGCTGCTGGACCAGTTACTTGGGGCACGGCTGGTGAAACAACTTGGTATGTCGTTGATGGCACTAACGTGCAACTTTCCGCAGGTGCTATCTGTGCCGGTGATGTTCGTCTTATCCTCGCCGACAACGCTAAACTGACCGCACAGGGAGCAAAATTCAGCGCAGGTATTCAAGTATCGGGCGAAGGCAACTCCCTCACTATCTATGCCCAATCTACTGGTGAACAAATGGGTCAACTGATTGCAACCGCAGGTTCATGGTCTGCTGGTATCGGCGGCAAAGATAATGGTTCCGGTTCTAATATCACCATCAATGGTGGTAAAATAACGGCAACCGGAAATGATAGTGGTGCCGGTATTGGTGGCGGAGATAATGGTTCTGCTTCCGACATCACCATCAACGGCGGTATCGTGACAGCAAAAGGAGGTTCAGAAGGTGCTGGTATAGGTGGCGGAGATGATGGCTCAGGTTCTAACATCACCATCAATGGCGGTACAGTGACAGCAACCGGTGGAAACACGGCTGCCGGTATCGGTGGTGGAGATGATGGTTCCGGCTCTAACATCGTCATCAATGGCGGAACAGTTACGGCAACTGGCGGAACCTATGCTTCCGGTATTGGTGGCGGAAGATATAAATCCTGCTCTGATACCTATATTTCTGATGCGTATGTGCTAAAAGCTGGCGCAAATGCTGATAATACAGAAGTTATTGCTCACTCCTCTGCTCAAGATATAGCAAGTTCCCTTAATGGAAAACAGTATGCAAAGGTTGAGGGCTTGGCTACTCCTTATACGCGCACTACGAGCGTAAATCAATGGGCTACCATTTGTCTGCCTTACGCAGCCACCTCTTTTGAAGGTGCTGACTTCTACAAGGTGAACTACTACGATGCTTCAGATCCCACTGATTTGAAACTCTATATCGAGCCGGTGGATAACCTCGTGGCTGGTATGCCGTATATCTTTGAAACTACGGCTGATGTGGTTACTATCTACCACAGCGCTACTGCTCCTGAAGCAGTCACAGCCGGCAACGAAAGAGGTCTGTATGGCTCATTTGCAAGAAAGACGATTGCTTACGATGGCGCATACGCTTATGCTGCTATTGCCGGTGGCGCAGTTAATGTAGTTGAAGAAGGATACAATATTACTATTCCTGCTTGCCGTGCTTATCTGGATATGGATCAAGTGCCAACTTCCGTGCAACCGCACAATGCTCCATTACGCTGCATGGGTGCTCCGCGTGGACAAGCCACAGACCTTGAGACGATGCACGATGCACAATGCACAATGCACAATGGCAAGTTCCTCCGCAATGGTCAGTTCATTATCGTTCGCGAGGGTAAGATGTTTAACGCCCAAGGCATGGAAGTAAAATAATTAGCAAATAGCAAATATGAAGGTTCGTGCAAGTCGAGTGAAAGCTCGCTTTTGCAACTCGACGAAGCCGAAGCTCCAAATTTTTATGAATATAATGAATAAAAATATGAAAAAGTTATATTTAACTCCTCTATGTGAGGAAATCAAAGTACGTGCCACATCTGATTTATTGGTTGGCAGTGTTGGACCCGTTCCTACGGATAAATTCATCCCGGTAATTCCCGGTGGTGGTAATATCA
>JAGHTR010000052.1 GCA_018065205.1 Candidatus Colicola caccequi | reverse complement strand
ATATCTACTTCCTGCTCATCAGCCATCTTACGTGCCGTACCGGTAGGACGAACATTAAAGCCGACAATAATTGCGTTAGAAGCAGCAGCCAACATGATATCACTATCAGAGATTGCACCTACAGCGCCGTGAATGACATTCACCTGGATATTCTCGGTAGATAGTTTGATAAGAGAATCAGATAGTGCTTCTACGGAGCCATCCACATCACCTTTGACGATGAGGTTAATCTCCTTGAAATCGCCAATAGCCAAGCGACGACCAATCTCGTCCAAGCCAATATGTTTCTTGGTTCGAATTGACTGCTCACGTTGTAATTGTTCACGTTTATTGGCAATATCACGAGCCTCTTGTTCGGTAGGTAATACATTAAACTCATCACCCGCCTGCGGAGCACCATTTAAGCCTAATATAACGGCAGGTTCACCGGGTAATGCTTGTTGTATCTTCTGTCCGCGTTCGTTGAACATGGCTTTGATTTTACCATGGAATGTTCCGGCTAATACGATATCGCCTTGATGAAGCGTACCATCGCTTACTAAGATAGTAGCGATATAACCACGTCCCTTATCCAACGAGGATTCAATAACAGAACCTTTAGCACGACGTTTAGGATTAGCCTTCAAGTCGAGCATATCGGCCTCCAACAGTACTTTTTCCAGCAACTCGTATACACCATCACCTTTCTTGGCAGATATATCCTGAGATTGGTACTTACCGCCCCACTCCTCAACAAGGATATTCATATTAGAAAGTTGTTCCTTAATCTTATCAGGATTAGCTCCGGGTTTATCGCACTTGTTAATTGCAAAGATCATTGGTACACCGGCAGCTTGAGCATGGTTGATAGCCTCAATAGTCTGTGGCATGACGGCATCATCGGCCGCTACAATAATAATTGCGATATCCGTTACTTTAGCACCACGCGCACGCATAGCAGTGAAGGCTTCGTGACCCGGAGTATCTAAGAACGTGATATGACGACCGTTCTTAAGTTGTACATTATATGCACCAATGTGCTGTGTTATACCACCGGCCTCACCGGCAATCACATTAGCATTACGGATATGGTCCAAAAGTGATGTTTTACCATGATCGACGTGACCCATCACCGTTACGATAGGACAACGTTCCTCGATATCGGCTTCGTTCACTTCTTCGTCCGCATTGATTTCTTCGGTTACCTTAGCACTAACGTACTCCGTAGTAAATCCAAATTCCTCTGCCACCAAGTTGATGGTTTCTGCATCCAAACGTTGGTTGATACTTACCATCACACCAAGCATCATACATGTGCCAATAACTTTTGTGACGGGCACATTCATCATAGTTGCCAGGTCATTCGCAGTCACAAATTCGGTCAGTTTTAATACAGACGATTGTGCTTGCATCTCGGCGCGTTCTTCTTCACGCTTCTGTTGTTCCTGTTTACGGCGCTCGTTTTTATGGATAGAAGTCATGGACTTGCTATGCCGTTCATTAAGGGAAGCGTTGACATTTTTCACATTACGACGTATCTCCTCATCGTCTATTTCCGTCTTGTAACTCCGTTTATCTTTCTTCTTATTTCCCTTTTGATTACGAGCATCGTTAATGTCCACTTGGGCAGAATGAATGCGTTCGCGTTTGCGTTTGTTCTCGCCTTCTATAGGAGTTCCATTCTTACCAGCCTGTCCACCTTGGTTGGTATTCGTGCGTTGCGCCTTACGTTGTTGCTCACGTTCAATGCGCTCTTGCTTCTTCTCCTCTTTAGTCTTTTTAGTAGGATGAGTAGCCTGATTAATTGCACTTAGGTCAATCTTACCGAGCACTTTTAATTGCTTATTAGCCACTTCAGCAGCCTTTTTATCTCCAGCGGTCTTAGTAATCTCAACATCCGGTGCAGGTTGCGGTTGCTTAGTTGGTTGCGGTGCAGGAGCCGGTTTCTCTTTCTTAGGTTGAGGAGCCGGTTGTGGTTTAGGTTCCTCTTTTTTAGGAGCCTCTGCCTTAGGTTTTTCCTGCTTGGGCTGTTCCTTAGCGGGTTGCTGTTTATTCAAATCAATCTTACCAACGACTTTAGGTTGTGGTACTTTGGTCTCAATATGCTCCGGTTGAGGTTTGGGCTCAACACTCATTTTAGCAGGCATATCGCGTTCTTGGCGCTCCTGGGCCTGACGGTCTGCTTCTAATTTAAGTGCCATATCCTTATTAAATTCCTTGGCGAGAAGCAGATAGAGATCATCATCGATACGTGTATTCGGATCGGTGGCGATTTCATGACCCTGCTTGGCACAGAATTCAACGGCTGTGGACATACCAATATTGAGTTCTTTACAAGCTTTGATGAGTTTAATTGCCATAATGTTGATTATTTTTTAACGTTAACGTAAACGCAAACGTAAACTATTTTTTACGATGACGTTGACGATTGATTTTCTCTTAATTTTTAGTTCAAAATTCTTAATTAGTCGTTCTCAAATTCAGCCTTGAGGACCTCAATAACGTTATTGATGGTTTCTTCCTCGAGGTCGGTACTTTGAATCAAATCTTCCTTAGACTTAGCCAAGACAGCTTTTGCTGTATCTAAACCGATAGCTTTGAAAGCATCCAATACCCATTGATCGATTTCATCGTTGAACTCATCCAAATAGATATCTTCAGAATCGTTCTCTTCACGATAAACATCAATTTGATAACCGGTCAGCATGCAAGCCAACTTGATGTTGAAGCCACCCTTACCAATAGCCAAACTAACCTCTTCAGGTTTGAAGATGACCTTAGCGGTTTTGTTCTCCTCGTCAATCGTCATGGATGAGATTTTAGCAGGAGCCAAAGCACGTTGAATAAACAGTTGGATATTGGAAGTATAGTTAATTACGTCAATATTCTCGTTACGCAACTCGCGTACGATACCATGGATACGAGCACCTTTTATACCTACGCACGCGCCAACAGGGTCGATACGCTCATCAAAACTCTCAACAGCCACTTTAGCGCGTTCGCCGGGGATGCGAGCGATATTCTTGATAGCAATCAGACCGTCATGTACCTCAGGAACCTCTTGCTCAAACAAACGTTGCAAGAATAACGGGCTGGTACGACTCAATACAATACGAGGATTTTGGTTTTT
>JAGHTR010000043.1 GCA_018065205.1 Candidatus Colicola caccequi | reverse complement strand
TTACCAATGCCGAGGAAGCCCATCATCTCTACGTGAGCAGGAACGGAAGATGAACCTGCGAACTGAGCATCGCTATGCATACGACCCATGGTATCGGTCATGCCGTAGGAGGCAGGTCCGGCAGCCATGTTATCGGGGTGCAACGTACGACCGGTACCACCACCGGAAGCAACGCTGAAGTAAGGTTTGCCTGCCAGGATACGCTCTTTCTTATAGGTACCTGCAACGGGGTGTTGGAAGCGAGTGGGGTTGGTAGAGTTACCGGTAATGGAAACATCTACGTTCTCATGCCACAGGATAGCAACACCTTCGCGTACGTCGTCTGCACCATAGCAGTTCACCTTAGCGCGAGGACCATTACTGTAGGCTTTGCGACGAACTTCTTTGAGTTCACCGGTGAAGTAATCAAACTCGGTTTGTACGTATGTGAAGCCATTGATACGGCTGATAATCATAGCAGCGTCTTTTCCCAGACCATCCAAGATGATGCGCAAGGGTTTTTGACGAACCTTATTAGCCATTTCGGCGATTTTGATAGCCCCTTCAGCAGCAGCGAAGGACTCGTGACCGGCCAGGAAAGCGAAGCACTCGGTCTCCTCACGGAGCAGACGAGCGGCTAAGTTACCATGACCAATACCTACCTTACGGTCGTCAGCCACGGAGCCGGGGATGCAGAATGCCTGCAATCCGATACCGATGGCTTCGGCAGCGTCAGCAGCGTTCTTGCAGCCTTTCTTGAGGGCGATAGCACTACCTACAACATAAGCCCATTTAGCGTTCTCAAAGCAGATACGTTGGGTTTCTTCGCAGGTGATATAAGGATCCAAACCATATTGTTCGCAGATCTGGTTAGCCTCTTCGATGGACTTGATGCCATTAGCATTCAAAGCGGCGAGAATCTGTTTCTCGCGGCGGTCTTGTGACTCAAATTTAACTTCGCGTAACATAGCTTATTCCTTTCTTGGGTCAATAGATTTAACGGCACCCTGTTCTTTGGTGGTACGACCATACGTACCGGTAACGCTCTTGAGGGCTTCAGTAGCGTCCATACCTTTCTTGATGGCATCCATGAACTTGCCCATGTGGACATATTCGTAACCGCAGATCTCACCGTCCTCATCGAGGAACTCTTTGGTGATATAACCTTCGGTTAATTGGAGGTAACGAGGACCTTTCACTTTGGTGGAGTAGAGTGTACCTACCTGTGAAACGAGTCCCTTACCCAGGTCTTCCAGTCCGGCACCGATGGTCAGACCTCCTTCAGAGAAGGCGGATTGGGTGCGGCCGTAAACGATTTGCAGGAAGAGTTCACGCATAGCGGTGTTGATAGCATCGCAAACGAGGTCGGTATTGAGGGCTTCGAGCAGGGTTTTACCCGGCAGGATTTCGGCAGCCATAGCGGCACTGTGGGTCATACCCGAGCAACCGATGGTTTCTACCAATGCTTCCTCGATAATACCATTCTTAACATTCAAACTCAGTTTGCATGCACCTTGTTGAGGAGCACACCAACCAATACCGTGTGTCATGCCCGAGATATCGGTAATCTCTTTGGCTTTGACCCACTTACCCTCTTCAGGGATTGGAGCCGGTCCATGATGAGGACCTTTGGCTACTTGGCACATGTTCTGTACCTCTTTGGAGTAGATCATAGTT
>JAGHTR010000195.1 GCA_018065205.1 Candidatus Colicola caccequi | reverse complement strand
TCCTTGCAGGCAATAACCAATCCACAAAACCAACGTTCCTCCCCATTTGACGGCTTCTAAAAGTAAACGCTTGCTATACTCCATCTTTGATATGGCGAGCGTTCTTTGTTGTTCACTTTTACCGATTTGGAGTGTGAGACGATTAAAATAATCTTCTTCCAGTTTATATGCAGGAATGGAGTGGTGCAAAATAGGCCAAGGCAAATATAGCACCTGCATTCCTAACCGATGCATTTTAGCGAAGATATCTTTTTCTTCACTTCCCATAAGATTACCACCTTTACGCCCTAATGCCGTGTTAAATGGTCCAACTTGCTCAAAGACCTCCTTGCGATAAGCCGCATTACCACCTCCGGGATAACGCCCCTTAGGGTATTCGCGTACCTTATCGCCGTAGTCCATCCAGGCGGTCAATAGAGCACGAGTGTAAGGTGTCATCCAAGTCGGTTCCTCGCCTTCTTCGTACATAGGTTGAATAGGACCGCCTGCTGCCATAGTCTCGGGGTGCCGCTCAAACCAATCGGCGTAGTCCTTCAGATAATGGGTATCCACTAAAGCATCGTCATCTACATACACAATAATATCTCCCTTGGCCTCCTGAAGACCTTTATTCTTGGCTGCCGATAAGCCTTGCTCTGTCTCTACTACGTAACGGAACATTACATCAGCATGTTCTTTGGTATACTGTTGGCATACCTGTTGAGTGTTGTCGGTACAATTATTATCAACCAACACGATCTCGTATTGGTCTTTTTCCAATGTGTTTGCCGCCAAACTTTCTAACAATGGACGAATATATTTTTCTCGATTGTATGTACAAATAATAACACTTAGCATAATCTTCGGTACGAACGTTCTTCTGAGGTGATAACTAAATAATAATGGTTAACAATGTATATTTTTGAGTATATTTGCACACACATCTTGATTGGCATCCATTGTATGTCCCCAGAATTTATCAATCAATTGACGCCGTTGTTCCTCATCCATTTGATAGTTACCCGTTTCTATTATATGTAATAAATCTGCAAATGAATATACACGCACGCCAACAGCATTTTCATTTATATCAAAGAAGAATTCGCGTTCTTTGACATAGTCTTCGTAATCATAGTGAAACAAAATGATCTGTTTGTTCGGCATTAACATATAATCATACATAACAGACGAGTAATCGGTAATGAGTACATCTGTAAATGGAAGAATGCAGTACATATCAACAGAACCATCTATGAAATATAAGTGGTTGTATACCTTTGTTGAATCTACAATAGTATTAGCATGCGGTTTCATCAATACACAACTATTAATGCGAGCTGCACATTGATTAAGAGCATCTAAATCAAAGCCATTTGCAAAACAATCGCGTTGTGAATCACGCCATGTTGGCATGTACACAAATACTTTATTATAAGTTTGTAGTTGTTGAATCAGTTGTTTAGTAGTATTAGTTTCATACTTGTTCACAAACTTTTTCAAATCTTGTTGTGGTAGTAGCAACATTTTATTGCGAGGACATCCTGTATGCATACATTGAGATTTCCGAATACGGAAAGAGCGAGAGAATATATCATCATAAAACTCCGTTGTTGAAGCCATCCAAGTGGGACGAATAAATGAAGCTGGATGAAAAAACATGTCCCAAAAATTCTTATCTACGTAGCGTTTTGCTAACTCGCCTTGAGTGATGCAGAACTCAATACATTTGATTGGAACGCCATGCCAGAGATTAACTAATTGGGCACCACCTGATAACCCAAATAAAATATCTGAGCAATAAGCATTGAAGAACCAATACTTGGCCCGTAGTGCGAACCATATGCCTGAAATGGAAAATATCCATTTAGCAGGCAATCCCCGCTGTCGAATTTGTTGGACCGTGTTTCGGTTAATAGACAACCAACATGCCTGAACATCTGTCCTGTGTTCGCAGGCGTAGATGAACAAATATTTTGAGTTATCATTAAAAGCTCCTCGGTAGGAGCCGAATGCCCATTTTTTAGTTGTTCTTGGTATCAAAAAAGAGAATAGATACAGGATGTAATTGACACAATATGCAAGAAATTTCACTATTTTCATTCTCTCAATTTATGTAATGTCTCATTAATTAGAGTGCTGGATGTCCCTTTTGTATATGGGAAATATACGACCGTTGCACCGACTTCTTTTAAATCTGCTTCTATCTTATTCCACTTGTCGGTTCCTTTCCAATCATCACCCACAAACATTACGTCAAAGTGGTACTTTTTCCATGCACCTAATTTATCCATATTTTCTTGTGTGACAACCTCATCTACGTACTTGATGGCTCCAACGATTTCCTTTCGTTCTTCAAATGGGATAACAGAGCGTTTGCCCTTATATTCAACTAAGTCATCCGTTGAAACGCCTACAATCAAATAATTACATTGAGCTTTCGCTTTGCGTAGTAGATTCAAATGTCCGATATGAAACAAATCGTACACTCCTGTAGTATAGCCGATTTTAAGAGGCTCATACATATTAAGGAACTGTTCCAAACAATACATCTGCCATTTTTGATTACCTGTGTATTTAGTCATGTCAATATCACGACGGAACTCCGGGCGTTTAGGTCCTTCCCAATCTTTGAAGTAAGCATCTACTGGACGGGGCATAGGAACTTTGTTCGGAATAGGGATTTCCGGATATTTACTATGGAACAATTCACGAATTAGATATTTAGGTTCACCATTGCGTACACGATTCAAATCCAACGGATCTGCCATTCGTAACTTGGCGTAAGGATCTAAATATGGCATTTGAGCAATAGCAAAAGCATTCATATAGGAACTTGAACTCTCAATAGAGAATACCTCATCCATGAATTTAAGGAAATCGATTTTCTCCCCCTGACGATAACGTTCATAGAGATAACTCATGTCCACAGGTTCCTTTAGCACCTCAGTCGGCTCCAAGAAGGTATAACGATGAGCAAAAGCATCAAATGTCCAATCTTGTGAAATCAGTTGATCCATACCGCCAAATAGCAAATCGCTACTCTCACCGACTATCATCATTTCCACTCCATCTGCCTTTGCTTGCATGGCTCCTGCTAAAATCTGCGGTTCTATAGAATGAACCGGAGCATTCTTAGCCTTTATACATGCCGGAAGATACTTTTCTACTACACTCCAATCTATATCAACATAATGTAAACGTAGTCCATAGTAATTAGCATAGTATTCAGCACGTTGCAATTCTTCTTTGCCATATTCACCGCCTAAAAAGCGAAATGTGTAGGCATCTTGTCCGCGCATATACGCAGCCAAGTTTGCCGAATCCATCCCGCCTGAGAGAAGAATACCTAATCTCTTACCTTTCAATGCGTCAAATTGTTTCTGAATCTCACAATCAATGTCTTGATATGTTTTGACCTTTACTGTGTTATCCTCCAATAATGGCTGAAAATTTTGGTGTTTTAATCCGGGATAGAAATCCATACCATCTCGTTCAATATAGCGAAATGCGAGGTATGAACTCATACAAAAATTTTTGTTAATCATATATTTTGATTTTTTATTTTCGTTATTTTATTATATGCGTCGGCTAATTTGTTATATCCGAGTGTTCTTATGAACTCCAGCAGCAATTTGTCTGCTTCTTCGCGATTGTGGCAACGTAACATCC
>JAGHTR010000106.1 GCA_018065205.1 Candidatus Colicola caccequi | reverse complement strand
TCATCACCACGCAATTCTACTCGAATCGTCGTTCCATCCGGTTGGGTCTTAGTCTGCCAACCGCGTCTTGCCGGCACAGCCATCAGGCTCATCGCCATCGCTGCCATCACCAGCGTACTTAAAATCTTTTTCATGAATTATATTTAGTTATTTTTTGCGTTTTTTGAGTCGAGGGTCGGCCGAGGGTCACTCGACCCTCATTCTACCCCCTCGTTCGCCTCTCTGCGCTGGCAGCTTTGCGCCTCCGAAGAAGCGCAGCGCCTGCTGCCATTGCCAACAATACCCACAAACCATCGCCAATAGGCAATACGTCTTCCATGTGCTCTGGATCAAATGGATCATCACTTTCTTCATCATCAGGATCATCCCAATCATCAAAACCGGTACTTCTGCGAGCGGCACCATGATGTTGTACGGTAGTCGTATAATAGGCATCAGCCGACTGGAATCCGCTCTCGGATGACAAGCTCGAACCCGAGCTCATCATCGTTGAGGTAGATTGAAATTCATAACTTTGTGCATTGACATTGATAGTCAACATACTTACCATTGCAATCACTAATATAATAATGTACTTTTTCATAATCTTGTCTCCTTTCATTTTATTGTTTTCCATACTCTTATACATTATCTATTTTCTTGCATCTTGTTGATATACTTACCGGTGCCATCATATACACGGCGGTTGGTATTCAAGATGTAGAAGTGATCGTTATAAATTACCTTCTTCGGACTTGCTACATCGTTGTTGAATAAGCCATCCATCAAGTCTGTCGGCATCTTAGCACCCTTCATCACAATCAGGATAGCAAAGCGTTCATCGTCCGTCTTAGCCTCCGTGGTGAAGGTGTACTGAGTATTCAGCAGGTCAACCTTAACTTCGCCATTCTCCAGCAGGTAAATATGCTCTACATTCTGATACTCGGTGTAGGTGTTGTCCAATGCAAAGATGTACTCACCATTCTCCGGAGCGATGTAACCCAATTGGATGGGCTGAGCAGTCATATCGGCATTCAATGCCATCTGTGCCAATTGGTCTTCGCCATTCAGCAACGAATAAACCTTTGTATTAACGGCACTACCAAACATCTTAGCATTGTCGCCGGGGATATCATACGACTCCGTGAAGTTATCTGCCACCTTGAAGTAAGTGATATCCGTCTTATCGGCACCTGCCAGACTGATGCTGAACTGAGCAGTACGCTCAATGTCTGCTAACATACGTGCAGGAGCATCAACGCGCTTGGTCAAATCAAAGTACATCGTACCGTTCTCGTTCACCTGAACGAAGAAGTCCTTGAACGGCAAGATATGAGCCGATACTAATGGACCTTGGTAGTAATCCTCACCATCGGCCGTTGGGATATAAACGAAGTCATACTCCGTCTCATTAACCTTGATTGCACCGGTTCCGGTGATACTTGCCAAGTATGGGTTACCCATTAAGTTCCAACCCTTGTCATACCAGTTAACCGCATCATGAGCTTGTACAGCGGCATTCTTAACTGCCTCCGTGACTGCAGCGCTCTTATATGGATTAGCCATTGGGAAGTCAAGAATCGTGTATGGGTAGTTCTTGAACCTGTTCTGAGCTGCTACGGCATAACCGATTCCGGCTGTCAGTGTGCCTTCCTTAATCTCTGTCCAGGTCGATTCATCCGAATATCTGCGATTACCTGCGGCACGAGAAGCACCATCGTAAGTCTCTAAACGGATATCTGTTCCTACCTTGCCCCAACTTGGACTATCAAGTTTGTCTTCACGAACAATCTTACTAATTGTTACATCGTATGGGAACGCAACCGGCATCATGTGCGTCGCGTTCACGCGCATACGATATATTAAGGTGTCTGCCTTCATCGTTCCCTTCAGACTTAACTCTGGAGCGTAGATATTGGTCTCTTCACCGTTCATCTCGTCTATTCCGCCGAAGAAGGTCAGACTCTTCACATTGAAGTACTTGCCGTCCGGAACACTAATCTTCGAGTTCGGATAAATAGTTACGTTATTGAACGACTTAGGAGCTACACCTTCATTGGTGATGTCAATCGTCAGATGACCTCCGTCACGAACCACAACGTCTGCTTTTGCAGGCAGAGCGCTGCAACCATCTACCTCACTAACAATGATTTGTGGAATAGGTATATTAGCCACACACTCTGTTGTTCCATTGTCAATAATCAATTCCATAACTTGACCACTAGCTGCCACTAAGTCAATGTTACCACCTAATTCGTACAGCACATAACCGGTGGTCTTAATCTTACGCTCTGCAATGGTAATATCGGCATCCGGAACAGCCACACCATTGATAGTCATCGATACGCTCTTCATTGCGAATGGCAAGTGGAACAATATCTTGTTTTGATACCATTCATCTACCACAGCGGTCGTCTCTTCTCTCGGAGTAACAGCAATGAAGTAAATCGTACCTTCACCACTATACATACCGAACTTAGAATCATTATAGTATCTCAACTGCTTACCATTGTTCTTATTAGCCATGTTATAACTAATCAAAGTCTCATCCGTTGGAGTCAGCCCCCATGTGTAGTTATTCCTGTTTGATTTAGAAACAGCGGCGGTATTATCATTGATATCATATCCAGACTTTGAAGCCCACAACTCTCCGTTATTATAAGCACTCTTGAAGAAAACAGAGTCTCTAGCAAAATCCTCAAAATTATGTCCGGTCAGACTGTATGCTGCTGCAACAGAAGCGTCAGCGGTCATACCTATGCCTTCGCCGGTTACTGTGATCGGCATACCTGCAGGAGTGCAAGCACTGGTCATATTAGCCGGCAATGCCAACCATTCATCACTGCTATTCTTAACAGCAATCACGAATTTCTCCGGCAAGGAACGACCCTTCAGGTTGAACTCTGCACTGGATACAATAGCTTCGCTACCCTTTCTCGTTACTGTGATAGACAATGTATAGTCATTATCTATCTTATTGTAAGCATTGGGCTTATATTGGATAGTGAAGTCGGTTGCGATAGATGTTGCGGAAGAAACGATATTGCTTTCCGAAATCGTACCACCTGTGTTGCAGAAGCGGAACTCACTATTAGCCTTCTCTACTGCCTCGCCATTCTTCTTATATGCAATATGTATCGTTGCCTCTAATCCGTCAGGGTTAGCCACCGTCAAGGTGCGTTGTGCAGAAGCAATACCCACATTGTTGGTAGATGTGATAGCAGGAACAGCCTCGTTGATGGTAGGATTACTAATCCAAACAGCATTCACAATCATACCATCCGTAATAGGATTAATCGTTTCTCCTGGAGCATAAACCTTCTTACTCTCATCACCATTTACCATCCATCCTGCAAAACCGTAACCTTCTCTCGTGAAACCAGCAGTCTCGACTGTCGGGATATTGGTCAACTTGTCAGCATCGACTGTTACTACATAATCGTCACCCGTACCGCCATTAGCCACGAAGGTTACTGCATTTCCGCAGTATGTACGATAGTTCTCGTATGCTGCCCATTGTGCAGTAATCGTAGTGGCTGCCATTGGCATCGTGGTAGGCTTAGAATCCCATCCCATGAAGCAAAAGCCATCTTTGCTTACTGATGTCGGATAAGTAATGGTTGCACCATGATAAACTTGACCTTGAGTGTAATCTCCCGTCACAGTTGCATCTTCCAATCCTTCCCAAGTCAATTCATATTTATTACGCTCATAGTAGTACCTTAAGATGTTTTCACCACCATAAACGATAGTCAAATCTTGGTGTTCAGGCGTAACAAATCC
>JAGHTR010000002.1 GCA_018065205.1 Candidatus Colicola caccequi | reverse complement strand
GCCAAATCGCATAACTGCTTCATCGTCGCGCTGCCGGATTCCGTAAAGTGATGCCAACTATGTAGGAACACAAATAAGATATTGAATCGATATTCCGGAATGCGCAACTTCATGCCCTCTACATCTATATCCTCTGCCTTAGCCATGGCATCGCGTTCCAACCGCTGCCATAGACGCATATCGCACGGATGAACGAGAACAGCCGATACCCGATGTGCCTCAATGGCCGTATTGCCTATGCAGATATTCCAATGTTTAAAATACTCCTCTTCCTCTTCAAAGCACGGGCTATCCGGGAAGGTCTTGCGAAGTACATCGGCTGCAGTATGGTATCCATCCGCCCCAACATAAATATCTATATCCCCCCACTGCCGCAGGTATGGCTGCGGATAGAGCGCAGCCAAGCCAAAGCCTTTGAGTAAAACCGGTTGCACGCCACCATTAGAAAGAGCGTCCCATGCCATTGCCAATACCCCTTTCATTTCCTGCTGCATCATCATATTTTGCATGCAGACCTGTTTGAGTTGCATTTGTACTTCATTAGACAAGGGGCTATCCGCCTTCAGCAATTGGTCATACACCAATGGTGCAGTACCTTGGATTTGCGCCAAATGGATAAGCGAACCCATATCCGCCGCGTTAAGCGTGGAGCGATTAGCGAGCGTATCCGGCGTAGAAAAGCCTAACGCCTTCCGCAAGAGGGTGCAATATGTAGATTGACTATTTGTCATTTTACTATGGTCCTATAAATATCCATCAATTGTTTTGCTACTTGTGTATTATCCAAGTGTAATTCAGTGATACGTTTTCGACCTTCAGTACGTTGACCAAAAGCCAATCCTTGTTCTACTAATGCTGCCATTTCTTGTACACTATGTACATCCCCATCCCAACGTTCTTTAGTTTTTCGGGGATTACGCAAGATGTAATGACCCGGCAAATTACCTAAGAGATGAGCGATATCGGCACAATCAGTTGCTACAATAGGGCAATTGCAAGCCATAGCTTCCTTAAGTGCTTGCGGTGAGCCTTCGCTATGTGTAGGCAAAGCAAACAAATCACAGCCACACATACGCAATGTACATTCTGCACGGGACAGCCCCTTCATTTCGACCACTTCTATATCATTACGCTGAAGCAATGCTAATGCATCACGTAATAGCGGATAGTTTTTCCTTAGATTACTAAACGCACCTCCAAACATGATGTATTTTTTATTATTACTCCACCCTAATTGTTTCCTTGCTTCAGCAAAAGGAGTCATTGGCAATAAATCCAAGGGCACACCACAAGGCAAAATCGTGTAATTCGGGTGCTTTAAATAACATAAATCTCGTATATGTTGTGCCACATATATTACATGTTTAGCTCGAAGTGAGCATAGTGAGCTCAACAAGTTTACCCACCACGTTAGTGTCTCACCATTATGGAAAGTAGTCACCACTGGACATAAAGACTGTAATTCAGCGGTAATAGCCGATAATCCATAGTGAGCATGCACAATATCTGGCTGAAAGGTCCTAATTTTTATTTTCAGTTCCTTCACAGCCGCGAGATAATTCCCCCTCACTAAAAAATACTCTACTTCACAACCTAACATTCGTAAAGCTTCGCCCTGCTCCGTTACAAATGGCAACTGATGATTAGCAAAATTATCTTTGTATCTACTTACTTCCAATATCTTCATAATCATTACATTTAAATCATGCCACGACCTTTCAGTTTAAACCAGTTCCAACCCAAACATGCTATAACTTCGATTACCAACACTATCACATAGAAACTTCTCCATTTGGGATGTTGATGAACCAATGATATTCCATACGCTGCAAACATCATCAACATTGGCATAATCGGCATGTGAAATCGTCCAGATTGGGCGAATTCAGAAAAAACCAATGCACATAAATAGCCACACGTGTAAGCTATAAGAAATACATGCCGTCGCCATTCACCACTAAATAACATCACAAACATCGCAAAAATAACAAAAAACGACAGAATATTCTTGATATAACTTCCTCCAGATAACATCATCTGTAAAATTTGCACATTATTTGCGGTATTAAATGTTGGAAATGGTAGAGTAAAAATCAGCGGAGCGAATGCAGCAGCACCGGCATACTTGATAAATTGATTAGATCGTCCAGAAGCATCTTTACGGCGAGAGCGCCACTCCATATTTACCTGTTGATCATCGGAACGAATAGTATCAATGGTATCATGTACTTGAATAAGTAGGCTATCCCCATATCCGATAGCCAAAACAATAGCCACCAACACACCGGCTATAACTTTCTTTCCTGTACTCATAATACGATTAGAAGCCATCACCACTTGTGCCAAGACGGAAACAAAAGCAACCAATCCCAATGCAGCACGAAACAGGAAAAATGTTAGACCTATCAAGGATGCCGGCAAAAGGGCTTTCAATGTCATTTTTGCATTTCTTCCAAGCGCTTTATCCATCTCATTCACAAACAAGCAACACAAAAAAACCAATTCCGGCTCCTTAAACATAGTACCACACCAATAAATCATATTGGGATTAAATACAACAAACACACATGCAATACGTGCCACAACTTCCCCATAATGCCGTTGTGCTGTGCGATAAATTAGAATAGCGCAATAGGTACTGATGACACACTTGATAATCATAGGAATTAATGTCTCTCCGAAATCGCCCCATGTTCCCGTTAGCAAATATATGACAGCCAACCATATCGGATACCCTGTATCATCAATACCGCCACCATAAAGTTTTCGTAAAGTTTCAAAAGACATAGGAAAACCATCCATTACCCATTGCGCGATACCTTGTCCAAAAGGCATATACCACTCCACATCCGCGCCATCTCCATAAGGAGTTCCATAATACTCTGGATTTAAATAAAAATAACAGTATATCACCCATAACAAATGTACTATTAGTCCAATCCAAAAAACATTTTTGATAAAACTTCTTTCTGATTTACGCACATAATTCCGCGTCAATCCTTGACTAATCAAGAAGAATAATAGTACCGAAAGAATGGAAATTGTAGCATACCGCAATTCCATTGGATAACCAAATACTACTGTACACAATGCGAAAGCAATAAAGAAAACTATTACTGCCTTACTCGTTAGCCATTTGGGGAGATAATATAATGAAGTCGTATTCATTTCCTAATAATAAGGCGCTTTAATTGAATAAGCGCATTTATGACTTCCCGCACAATGATAGAATCACATAACTCCCTGGGAGCATGGTATCCTATCCAACTACCATAACAATGATGAATTGAGAATGTGTGTTTGTTCTTCCGCATCACCCGAGTAGAAGTAATAGGAGAGAAGTAATGAAAATCATAGACATGAATCAATTCACAATTATTATTCACTGCTGATTGATAATTGATAACTTGTTCTTTACCATTACGAATCAACCCGCCTTTCACCAAATTACGTGCAATAATTTCAGAATTGGGCGTCATGTCCATTGTTCCATCCTGACGTATGAATTGAGCAATGTTATAATAATCCATCTGCATCATAAGCCATGACAAATGTGGCTCAGATCCAATAACATTCGTTCCTAATGTTTTAGCCTTACTTTCCTCAAATCCAATAAACGCGCAGTTATCCAACAATGTATCAAATGGCTGTATCACCTCCACATCCGTATCTAAATAAACACCACCATGTTGTTCCAATGCCCACAACCGCACATAATCACTCACAAATGCATATTTTCTCACTTCGTATGCCTCACGCACGTATCTCGGAGCACTCTCTATATCGAAGTTATCCTCGTTCCAACACATATACTGCCAATCGGGCATAAACTGATGCCACGATGCCATACACCGTCGCACCAACTCCGGCATCTCGCCACATCCAAACCAACAATAATGAATAATCTTTGGTATCATTTGCGCAAATGCATCAGTAATCCAAATAATCTTGGAGATAGGTTAATCAATCGGGCTCTACGAGCATAAGTCCGTCCCTGATCAACTATCACCAATGGAAAGATTTTCTTTGATTCCAGTTGATTCAAATATAACATATACGACTCATATAAGTTTCGAGCCGACATAGTTAGGATATTGCTTACCATCACACTCCTCATTCGGCATAACCATTGACATTGTGGATATTTAGCCAACATTGTATTAATAGTATCTATCACTAATAACATATCGTCTACGTTTTTTTTCTTCTTAACTACACTCATCGCCCCAGTTATACTTCCTTCTCGCAGCAAATAATTGTACACAATCTTTGTCGTACTATTTACCTGCTTTGCAGTTAATAACATACGCGGTATCCAATCTATATCCTCAAAATGTATGCCTCTGGTAAAAAGTATTGGATGAGCATCCTCTCCAACAAGCAGGCTACGGCGGATAATGAATTGCACCGCGTAACAAGCATATCCCATTCGTTCATTTAGGTATGTTTCACCATCTACTACATCCGTTCGTGTATCTACCTGATGAGGATGTTTGTAGGGTTGGAAGACTTCATAATCTCCAGCCTGAGTTATGCGTACATTTTGATAATCAAATCGCAATACATCTAAGTCCTCATGTTCCATTTGCTCCACCAAGTCGCGTAATACATTAGGTTGTAAGTAATCATCACTATCTACGAATTGCACATACTTGCCCTCAGCCGCCATGATGCCGGTATTCCGGGCAGCAGAAAGCCCACCATTCGGCTGATGAAGGACCTTGATATTAGCCCCCTTCCGACTTCCCCCTGAAGGAGGAAGGGATTGGGAATATTCGTCACAAATAGCGGGGCAGCCGTCGGTAGAGCCATCATCCACCATGATGATTTCGTATTCCGCAGAATCTAAGTCTTGTGTCAAAAGGCTTTCCACGCATTTGCGGAGGTATTGCTCTACGTTGTAGATTGGAACGATTATGGATAATTTTATTTGGCTCATTTCATTCGTTCGAGGACGTTGACTAATTGTTATAAGCGACTTTGCGCTTTTCAAGCCGCAAAGATACAAAAAAAAAATGACTTCTGCAAAGAAAAAGCCATTTTTTATGCAAAATAATAGATTTCTAATCTATTTAGAGGGGAAATGAGGCATTTTTTGACGCTTATGTCAAAAAAACTCCCCGAAAGGTTGTGCCTTCCGGGGATGATGTTTTTTAATCTATCGCAATCATCTTTGCGCTCTTTAGTCGCTGCTGCTCATCCATCTTGGGCAGAGTCACATGCAGCACTCCGTTCTCCATCTTGGCCGAGATACGCTCCGTATCTACATCGTCCGGCAGAGCGATGGTCTCCTCGAAGCGGTTCAGCACGAACTCGCGTTGTAGCACTTTACATTCGTCCTTGTCCTTGCAGGACCGCTCCTCTTTTTGCTGCAGCGTCACGTACATCGTACGACTGTCTTTCAGGTGGATCTGAAAATCCTCCTTGCTGCGTCCGGGAGCAGCAATGTCAATGTGGTAATGGTCGTTGTCTTCCAG
>JAGHTR010000182.1 GCA_018065205.1 Candidatus Colicola caccequi | reverse complement strand
ACCTTGCGATAGATTTGGATAGGAGACATAGAGGTGGAGTTATAGAGGCGGAAATTGCCTTGAGCGTTGCAATAGAACTGGGGATTAGCGGATGTTTGGCTCTTAACAATGGCCAGATTGCTCTCTGAGATAGTGATAGTGAAATCGGTTGTTATACCGCTCACAAAGTCCACGGAGTTATCGGATGACTCTTTATGTCCGATGGTAGCGCCATTGATGCTGAGGTTCCAGAAGGAGCCGTTCTTAGTGAGTCGCATCGGTTGTGACTCGTTGATGATAAGGTCTGTTCCTGCCACCACGGCATCTATGCCGGATAGGTATTTCTTGGAGTCAACTAATCCTGCGCTGGCTTTATTAGCGGCAGCGTTATAGAAGACGATTAGGTCTCCGTCGTTGAGGGTAGAGTCCATGGTCATGAGGTGATAGCGGTCCCCGGATTGTGCTGTGACGCGCAATTGGCATTGTGCCATTAGTGAGGGGAACTCTTCACTCTTAGCGGTGATGGTTGTTTCTCCGTATCGAACAGCGGTTACGACTCCCTGATTATCTACGGTAGCGATGTCGTTATTAGCTGATTCCCAGATGACGCGTTGGTTATCGGCATCAGCCGGTTGGATAGTGGCGGTGAGTTGTAGGGTAGCGAGTTCGACCATTGTGGCGGATGCTTTGTCGAGCAGTATGCCGGTTACGTGAACGGAGTCGGCGACGGTAACCATACATGAGTCATAGACGCCGTTATTAGCGGTAGCGGTTATCTTAACTTGACCATTGGCCACACCTGCGACGAGTCCCTCCTCGACGGTAGCGATGGCATTGTCTGAGGAAGCCCAAACGATGGTGTTATCTGCGCCATAGGGACTAACCACGGCTTGCAGTTGAGCGGTAGCACCTTTACGGATGATGATGTCTTTAGCACTGATATGCACCTCTTCTACGTCGGGTTTGCCATACACTTGTCCGGTAGAGTAGTAGAGTTGAATAGGTTCCTGTTTAGTAGTGGCATAATTGGTGAAAATCTGTCCACCGCTGGCTTGGGAAGCATTATTGAATCGTAGTCCGCGCGAGGTGAAGTCGTTGCTGACGATGCTGTTGCCGGTAGCGGATATAGTCCAAGTAGCGGCTGTAGTAGCATTGCAGATGAGATTGCCATTGGATGTTCCGGTTATTTGTACATATCCGGAATCGGTAGATAGTGTCCATGCATTGGTTGATCCGCCCAAGGTGAAGACGGTAGCAAGTGGAGCGGTAGCCTGGTTATTCATTATCTTAGCAGGGGTAGCGAGGTATTTCTTGGTATCCCAATCTCCGGCAGCCACCAGTCCTGTTTCGTACAGTAAGATATATTGTTTACCTGCAACTAAGTCGGCGGCTTTTGTTACTTTTTGGTAGATGATAGCTCCATCATCTAATGCGCCACCGGCCTTGACGATGACTGCGCACGTAGCTGTTTTGGCTCCATCATCGGTGGTGACGGTAACCTGATCCTCTCCTTCAGAGAGCGCCGTTACCAGACCTTCTTCTACGGATACGTGTCCATTGAGTACGGACCAACTAACCTGCTGATTATCGGCATTATCGGGGTTGATGATAGCCGTGAGCTGTGCTTGTTGGCCAATCACCAATTCCAGTTGGGTCTGGTTTAAGGAGACGTCCTTAACAGCCACCGGACCGTCACTTTTTACTTCGGTATATACGACAATCTGCGTAAAGCGTGTTTGCGCGGAAGCTTTGAGTTTAACCACTTTGGTGTCTTGTCCCTCCTTGAGGGTCCATGTGCCTACTTGGGCGTTATAGGCATATTGTCCGGCTGCGGTTTGGTTGCTTAATTTTCCGGGACCATAACTGCTCGTTCCATTGGCTATACACGTTACTTCGACCTTGGAGATGGTGTAACCGGCTTTGATGGTAATGATTGAACCGGCAAACACACGTACATGTCCATAGTCCAATGCGCCGGCTTTATCAATACTGACTGTATCTCCGTCCAGATAGGCTTTGATGGTTGAGCCGGGAGTTTTGTCACCTTTGCCGGAGAAGTGAGAGTCATAAGTGAAAGTAGTGGCTGTTGTAGCCCACGCTACACTCGCGCACACGAGCGCGCATAAAATAAATAATGTCTTACGCATGATTAGTGAATAGTGAATAATGAATATTGAATATTAGTATCCTAAGGCGTTATAGGTTTTTCCGTTTTGGCGAATGTAGAGGTGGCCATTGCGGAGGAACTTAGTTATTTGGTG
>JAGHTR010000187.1 GCA_018065205.1 Candidatus Colicola caccequi | reverse complement strand
CCCAATGCCTCTAAGATAGCAGGGATGGCTAAGCCACCAACCGAGTTGACGCAATCAATAGCCACTGTGAAGTTCTGTTTGGCGATAGCATCGCGATTAACGAGTTGCAGGTCGAGCACTTTTTGAACATGATAGGGCAGATAGTCTTTCTCAATCATCGTGCCTAATTGGTCCACTTCGGCAAATACAAAATCCTCTTTCTCGGCGATAGCGAGTACTTCTTTTCCTTCTGCATCGTTGAGGAACTCTCCTTTTTCGTTAAGCAGTTTAAGTGCATTCCATTGCTTAGGATTATGGCTGGCGGTAAGGATGATACCACCGGAAGCCTGTTCACCGGTGACAGCCACTTCGGTAGTAGGAGTAGAAGCCAAACCGATGTTGACTACATTATATCCCATGCCCATCAGTGTACCGCTTACCAATAGATTAACCATTGGTCCGGATATACGTGCATCACGTCCCACCACAATGGTGTTGTTATCCGGGAGCATAGCCCGACGTTGCGTAGCATACGCTGCGGTAAAGCGAACGATATCTACAGGATCTAAACCATCTCCAACGCGTCCACCTATAGTGCCGCGAATACCGGAAATACTCTTAACTAAACTCATATCTTAGTGATTTTTAATTTTAAATTTCAATTCATAGCCATAAGGTGTTACCGAACTATTATCCTCCACAAAGCCCAATTTACTGGGGCAGATGAGGTGGCAATGTCCACCACTATATTTCATCGTTTGTATCGCCAATGTCCATCCTGCACAATAGAATTGGTCTGTTGCATTTCCCAATTGAAGTTCGATAGGTGCTCCCCCATCATCCGTTGTCCAATAGCGGATAGTATCCGAATAGGGTTTTAGAGAGTACTTCTTGTAGCGCAGAACTATCTTATCACCTAATTCTGCAGGTTTGGACGTGCTATCTATTTCATCCGTTATAATATGAATATAGATATTATCATAACCCGGGATAGCATAATAATCTTTTTCACCCCATACTTCAGGCATCTCGTCTAATACACGAATACCATGATCAGAGATATAGTTTTTGATTAGATTCTTCTCATCCTTGAGCAATTTAGAATAGGTTGTACCCTTGCAGCCAACCAATATAATTGCCAAAAAAGAAGCACCAATAATCCACAGTCGTTTCATCATTTTATGGAAGCACTTTTAATTCAATTCTTAAATTCGTATATGGTAATACTTGATTACTACCTAAACTGCCATAAGCCAAATACCATGGCACAATCATACTGACGCTATCTTGTTTATACAAAGATGGGAGGACCATTTTTATGGCCTGAATATCATCCACCTTGTCCAGGGTGGTATGTCCCTGATGATTGGCGATTAGACTATCTTCAAGAGTATATAACGCCGCTTCGTACGAGATAAATTCGCCCTCTTGCCACGTACTATCCTGACTA
>JAGHTR010000135.1 GCA_018065205.1 Candidatus Colicola caccequi | reverse complement strand
CCAATAATCTTACTCATAATTGTATAATTTTTAATGTTAATAATTTCTAATTTACTTTTTCGTTCTTTTATCGGAGTGCCCGGAGGCACCGTTTGCGTTTGCGTTAATCAGTTTACGTTTGCGTTTACGTTTACGTTAATAATACAACAAACGCCGTGCCAAAGCACAGCGTCTGCCATTTTAGGGATTTATTTGGCAAAATCTATGTCATATCTGCCAAAATGTCATATATTTCTCACTTTATTCTGTCACACAGCAGCATGATGGGTTTGCCATTATGGCGGGCTCCGATGATGAATTGGTTGCCGCCGTCCTGCACTTTGAGTTTTTTCTTCAGTTCCTCTGCGCCCATCACGTAGTTACGAGTCAGCACGTTAAACTTCGACCGTTCGCTACGCTCTCTGATGGAGTATGGAGTATGGACTGTCCTCGTTCCATCAGCAATCTTGAATATCCGTCCGGGAAAATCCTGCACGAACTGTTCGCTGTGGTATAAATGGGTGTTGGTATCTAACTTATTCAGTCCATATCGTGCTCCCACTAACTTATACGCTCCTGCCTTC
Source organism: Candidatus Colicola caccequi (assembly GCA_018065205.1). Lineage (GTDB taxonomy): Bacteria > Bacteroidota > Bacteroidia > Bacteroidales > Paludibacteraceae > Colicola > Colicola caccequi. The sequence continues at coordinate 1,524 of JAGHTR010000135.1, read as the reverse complement.
AGAATAGCTGCATTGGGTTCATAGATATATCCTTGATTAATTGGATAATTGGCTAATTGACTGATGGCATTGTTCTCTTCCTCTTGTGTGAACTCAAATCGCCACCCTTCCTCCAAATCCACCGCATGTATGCTACCCCCGTTTACGTTTGCGTTTACGTTTGCGTTTGTGTTAAATATCACCTCTTTAACTTCATTCTTGACCGCCACTACATGCACTTGCCACGATCCGTCCAAACGGCATAAGGCAGCGCTGATGTCCAGCATGGGTGAGAACTTAATCAGAATCGTATCGGCTATTTGGCGCATTTGTGGCAGCAGTTCCACCACATTAGGAGTGCAGTCCTCAATCCGGAACACTTTACCGCCGTTCTTATCTCTCCGCGCCGGATCTATATAGATAACTGTGTCTGGTGTCTGGTGTATGGTGTTTAGTGTTTGGTTTTCGTTTACGTTTGCGTTTACGTTATCGTTTGCGTTTACGTTTGCGTTTGCGTTAAATAAAACCGCCTCCGCGGTTTTATTATGTACCCTCACTTTATCGGGCAGGTTATGTCGGGCCAATCGGCATAGTTCGGCATCGCGTTCCACATAGTCCACGGTCTCCATCTGTTCACTCATGAAGAACGTATCTACTCCTGCTCCGCCGGTCAGGTCAATCAGGTGACGTTGGCCGACCACTAACTGCGCCTTATACCGGGCAGTGGCTTCGGAGGAACATTGCTCGCAACTCAATCGGACCGGGTACCACCAAGGAGAGGTGAGTGGTGAAAGTTGAGTGGTGAGAGCAGCAAAAGTAGGCAGTTTATCTTTGGTGCGTTGATAGCCTTCTATCTGCTGCAGGAAGAAAAGCCACTCTTCGTCCGTCAACTCCGCAAAACGATTACGATGCAGGGCCAAGTCAGCAACCTGGTCCTGCAAATGTGCTAATATGAGTTCGTGATTTACCAATTCAGCACCAAACGGAATTTCTTAGGCGTTGGTCTCATCTCAGGGTCCATCGGTATATCATCTTCGTAAGCGAAGTCTGATGCGCGGTAGTTGAACTCAACCCATCCTACGCCGTAGGCAAAATCATACGTCTCGGTGAAGAACAGTCTGACTGCCGGATCGCCCACAAACGCCTCCTTATGGGTCACATAGGGTAGGGGACGTTGGATGTCTTCGGCACCGTTGCTGTATATAACGTAAGCATGAACGGAACCTTCCGTGAAGATAAACTTATCTAAGGCAGGCACGTTGTACGTGGCATAGAAATAGTTGTTATCCCACTGTTGACGTTGCACGTCCGTGTCATAGGTGTATTGCCAATCGGCTGCATGAACAGGGATGTCAATAATCTTCCAGTTCATTCCGATTCCGGGGTCACCTTTGTCCCCTTTACAACTGTTTAAACTCATGGCAGCCACTATCGCCACCAACATCATTACGTACTTTTTCATAATTTTAATTGTTTTTTGAGTATGGATCGTTCGCTTTGCTCACTGATGGAGTATGGAGTATGGACTGTCCTTATTCCATCAGC
>JAGHTR010000053.1 GCA_018065205.1 Candidatus Colicola caccequi | reverse complement strand
GGGATTCGACTTTTTTGCGGTGCGGACAGCAACAAACTGCAGCCCCTACGCATAAACAAAAAAGGTATTCGCTAATGCGGATACCTCTTTTTGCGGTGCGGACGAGACTCGAACTCGCGACCTACGGCGTGACAGGCCGGTATTCTAAACCAACTGAACTACCGCACCATTTCGTCGGAAATGGCTCGTCTAAAAGAATTTGCTGGGCAAATTAGAGCGACTCGCATTTCCTCCTCTCCTCATCGATGCAAGCATCTCTTCGGGTGGTGTGATTTTTAGTAGATCAATGCTCTCTTTTCGAAAGCGAGTGCAAAGGTACTGCTTTTTTTTGAATTGACCAAATTTTTTCGCAAAAAAATGCAAAAAAAAGATAATTTTTTATCTAAAATTACAAAAACACGTATCTGTTGGATGCTTGCATACATAAAGACATGCGTTTTTTGTAATTGAGAAGGCATCGCCTTTTTTTGCATTTTTACAATGCCCCAACTTATTTCGGGGGAATTACAAGTTTACAAGTAAGGCGGCGTCCGAAATTTTTTCGCAAAAAAAAGATAATTTTTATATTTTCTCCCGCAGATACCGCAGAAAACGCAGAAAGATTATATTTATCCGTATTTGCCATTTGGGCTACCGATGAGCAAGCTCCTCTCTATCCCAACTAACCCAAATACTAACCGAAGGCAGAAGCCTTCCGGCTCGCAAGCGAGCAATAAATATAAAGCCGCAGAAGGCTCCTGTGGAGCAAGAAATATACTTTGTGGAATGATTCTGCGGTTTCCGCGTAGTCTGCGGGCACTATCAGTTTGCGTTTGCGTTATCGTTTGCGTTAGTTTACGTTTACGTTTGCGTTTACGTTAATCTTCCTTTTTCCAGCGGGCGGGAAGGAGACGATAGGGGTAGCGTTGCTGCATGTGGGTAGCGTTAGGGCAGTTGCAATGATGGATGCGGATACCCTTCGTAACCGAGATGAAACCGAAGATCGGATCACCGGGCTTAGGCTGGCAGCACGGCGCAATGCGGATATCCACGTTCGTGAGGTGCATATCCACTTCAATCGCTTTTTGGATATTCTCTATCTCAGTGGCATCAACGGCAGCATCACTATGCTTAGGTGCGGAAGTAGGGATGGTATCATCCAGATGCTCAAACACTTCCTTCAAATGCCCTACATCCTCCTTATTCAGTGCCAACGCCTCGTACATCTGACTGACCGCCTTATAACCTAACTTAATCGCCAAACGCGATATATCGCCTTCGGTATATTCCAGTTTCCAGTTCTTGAACTTACGCTCAATGATCTCGCGCCCCGCATTGGCATTATGGAACTCAATCTCCTTCAGCGTCTGACGGATCTTATTCTTGGCCTTGGTAGAAACGACCTCATTAAGCCAACCGGGCGTAGGATGCTGGTTAGGCGAGGTCATCACCTCAATGCGGTCACCATTACTCAGTTTTTGCCGTATGCCTACGTTCTGACCATTGATGCGACCACCCGTGCAGTGATTACCTACCTCACTATGGATAGAGTAAGCAAAGTCCAATAACGATGCCCCTGCCGGCAGTTTACGTAAATCACCCGTGGGAGTGAATACAAACACCGACTCCCTCTGCGACACTATATTAGCATCATGGATGCCCTTATATGCCCAGTGCGCCGCCACACCTTTCTCCGCCACTTCATCCATCCGTCGCGTACGGATCTGCACTTCCACCCATTTATTTTCCGGACCCATCACCGTCGTATGCAGCGACTCATAACCGTTCTCCTTAGGCACCGTCAACCAATCGCGCAATCGTTTAGGATTAGGCGTGAAGATATCCGTGATAATTGAATACACTTGCCAGCAGTCCGCTTTCTCCCGTTCCGGAGCACTATCCAGTATGATACGAATAGCAAACAGGTCATATATACCGTCCACGTCGCAATGCTGCGCCTGCATCTTATGGTAGATGGAGTGGATGGACTTAGGACGGCCCTTGATGGTGAAGACAAAGCCTTCGGACTCCAAACGCTGCTTAAGCGGAGTAATGAAACGCTCGATATACGAATCGCGTTCGCTCTTCTTGGCATTCAACTCCGCTGCGATATGCTTATACGCCGTGTAATCCAGGAACTTAAGCGCCAGATCCTCCAGTTCGGTCTTAATCTGGTATAAGCCCAACCGATGCGCCATAGGAGCATGCAACGTCTGCGTCTCCTGAGCTATATGCCGACGATGTTCACTGTCGCCGTCCTTATCTAAAGCACGCATCAGATTAAGACGGTCGTTAAGCAGATTGATGATGACTTGATTATCTTCCATATTCACTTGGTCATTGATTCATGAATGAGCATTTGGCAATGCTGGCACTCAAACTCAACCTCAAGAACCGTGCCATTAGATAGACGCAAATAACGCGGCTCCTTATCCTTGGGATAAGGATTGGTCTTACGGCAGTGCCCTAACTCATAGAGCAAGCAGTAACGGCAGGTCATTAACGGCGCTGATGCCGGTCGAGTACGGAACGTCTCCATTGGTTAAGTTGACTAATCGGTATAAAATAGGGTTGAGTATGTATATTCACTTGGCGTGGCGCATAGATCGTGTCACCCAGTTTAGTTAATTGCGTACGAATGGTCTGCATGGCTCGCTCGGGATTAGTGGCCGGTTCATGCGGAGCCTCAAACGTTGCCGTATGCTCACCAATAGTGAGTCGGAAACCCTCCGGCACTTCCTCAAACGTTATATCCACCGGTATGCGCCGCTCGGTATGCAAACTGCGTTGGAACATAATATCGTAATTGCGGTACAGCGGATGAGTAGCATCCATCGATATCGGTTTATTGGCAATGATGCGGTTATCCCGAATGGCATTCACGTAACACCCTTGGTCCCCCACGCATATACCATCACCCGGATGCAGTTGGTTGATATCCGTGATACGTTCTCCGGTAGATTTAGGAGTATCCCAGTTAGCCATGGGTCGTGTGCGACCATGCAGGAAATAGTCCGTCGCTCCGCGATGGAACGTCTTAGCCGGATCGGGCGTAAAACCGTAACTGATGCACGATGTGGCACCTATGATAGCATCTATACGCTGACGGTAAAAAGCCGTTATATTAGTTACATAGTCGGCATCCTTCAGTCGCCCCTCTATCTTAAACGTCGTCACTCCCGCATCGATTAACTCCTGCAGGTACGCGGACCGATCCAGGTCCTGCAACGACAGTAAGTACCGCTGATGGATAGGTTGACCGTTATCGTCCATCACCTCGTGCATGCTGCTATCCAACAGATCATACCGTTGTCGGCACATCTGCGCGCAGCAGCCTCGGTTAGCACTGCGGTTCATCAGCACCTCACTCATATAGCATCGTCCGGAGTAACTCACGCATAACGCACCGTGCACAAAAGCCTCTAATTCAACCGTATCGCCTACGGCCTCGTGGATGGCACGGATCTCGTCTATACTCAACTCACGCGCCAGCACCACCCGCTTAAAACCCATATCACGCAGTCGTATCACCTGCTCCGGCGTGCGGTTATCGCACTGGGTGGAGGCATGCAGACGGATAGGAGGGAGGTCGTAAGTGAGCAGCGATAGGTCCTGGATAATAATAGCATCTACTCCGATATGATGCAACTCATGCATCATGGCTACCGCCTCGTTTTTCTCTTCGTCCGTGAGCAGCGTATTAATCGTCACTAACACCTGCACGCCGTACTGATGGGCTTCCGTCACCAAAGCCGCTATATCGTTCATACTATTGCCTGCCGCTTGCCGCGCACCAAACCGCGGGGCACCAATATAAATGGCGTCCGCTCCGGCCTGTATGGCTGCTCGGCCTACTGCCAGGTTCTTAGCGGGAGATAGTAACGTAAGGTGTTTCATCGCAATTGCGTGGACAGTTTATATAGCACGATGCCTGCCGTAACCGACACATTAAGCGAATGCTTGGTGCCGTACTGACTGATCTCAATGGCGCCATCGGCAGCATCCACTACGTCCTGCTGCACCCCAAACACTTCGTGACCCAGGATGACTGCTGTCGGTCCGGACACCTGAATAGAATCAAAGTCTATGCTGTTATGCGTTTGCTCGATGGCATACACCGTATAACCGGCTTCATGCAGTTGCTGAACGGCATCCATGGTGTTATCAAAATAGCGGAAAGGCACCGTCTCTTCGGCTCCCAACGCCGTCTTATGAATCTCATTATTAGGCGGACAGCAGCATATACCGCATAGATAGACGGCTTGCAATCGAAAAGCATCGGCCGTACGAAAGACGGCTCCTACGTTATGCTGACTGCGTATGTTATCCAGTACCACGATGAGTGGCACTTTATCCGCAGCGCGGAACTGATCGGCATCCATGCGATGCATCTCCGGTATAGTTAGTTTAGTGCGGTTCATAATCCTTCGGGTAAGTTCATCGTTACGATTCGTTGGTCATGGTCAATATCGGTTATCAGGTCCTCATGCAACGGCACCAGTCGTCCGTCCGATAGTTGCGCCAGCACATTAGCCGTGGAGTCATCTATCTGCTCAATAGTAGCCTCACCGATGCGATAACCCACTATATCCTGCCAACTCAAAAGCGCCTGCTCCTCCGGATTAGCTATATCGCTGCGCAACATACTCACTTCGCATCCCACCAGTGCCAATGCTTGCTCTTCGGTAGTGATGCCCTTCAGGGTAAAGAGCAGGTCCTGACCCTTCACGCGCCAGTCTAAAACACGGAAAGGCACCGGGATGGCGTTGATGCGCAGGATAAGAAAGGTGGCCTCGGCATCATCCCAGTACTCATTGGTCGTGCGGCATTGCAACTCACCTTGCTTACCATGCGTACGCACTATCGTACCAATCATTAGTATATCTGAATCGTTAATCATCAGTTGCGAATATGTACAATAGAAGAACTTTGGTACACGCCAAAGGGACGCAGTATATCCTTGCATATACCCTTGGTAGGCATACCATATTGCGTAATCAACGTAAACTCTTCTCCGCAGGTCGGACAAATGGCTAATGAACCGTTATCCGGCACCTCAATCGGTTTATGCGGATTGAGGCACTTAGGGCAGCACATATCCGCTGCGCAATAATGTCCCTCTATATCTATCCATACCACTACACCGCCATAGCCCAGACGGTCACGTTCATATACCACCGAACCATAACGAGGGAAGGATAAGGATTGGCATGTAGGTGGTCTGAAATTAGGATACTGCCGCTCAATGTCAATATCCAAATACACCGCTGCCTGAGGCACGGGACTTTGTATATTGGCGTCCTCACAGGCCGTCAGGATGACTGCCAATACCATGACTATGACTGCTTTAATTCGCATCAGTTAATGGCAGTAAGTGTGACATCAAAGATAAGTGTGGAGTAGGGCGGGATATAGGTCTCCGTACCACGAGTGCCCTGTCCCTCATCGCCATAACCCAACGAAGCCGGGATATAGAATATATAATGGCTATCTACACTCATTTTCTTGAGTCCTTCCGAAAAACCTGCAATCAGTTGCACGACATTGAACTTGGCATTGGTGGATTTCTCAAAGGTCTGACCTGATTGGAGCCCGGAAATCAGATAAGCCGAATAGGAGACCGTAACGGTTTTGATATCATCGGGATGACGACCATCGTCCGTGCCCGGAAAAATAACTTTATACTGCAATCCCGTCGGCGTCACTTGCACGCCTTCATTGGATTGGTTCTTAGCCAGCCATGCTTCATTCTCGGCTTTCCAATCTAACCAGTTATCTTTCTTGCATGATGGCAAGAGTAAGAGCATCATCACGAATAAAAGTGCGTATTTTTTCATAATCATTCTATTTGCTATTTAGCCAACCATGGCGTGGGGTTCAGTAGGGTGCGGTCCTGATAGATCTGGAAGAATAACTCGGTCTTGTTATCCTCGTTACTGTCCGTCAGGATACGTCCTAACGCCTGTTTAGGTTGCACCTTATCGCCTTGTTTAACATACAGTTTATCTAAGTTACTATACACGGTGCGGTAATTACCATGCTGCACAATCACTGCGAACGTGCTGCCTAAAACCAAACATGCCGACACTTCGCCTTCATACACCGCCCGCGCCGATGATCCGGACTGCGTTTGCAGGTAGATACCTTTATTATTAATCGTTACATCCGGATAGATAGGATGGGGGTGCGTACCAAACGTGCCGGATATGAATCCTTTCTCTACCGGCCATGGCAGCAGCCCTTTGTTCTTCTCAAATCCTCCGGCTATCAGTTGTTGCTCCTTAGTGAGCGTCGTGGTAGAGGCTGCCTGTTTACGAATCAAGTCATCAATCTTGCGGTTAATCTCGTCTGCTTTTTTCTGCTGTTTCTTCAGTTGAGCCGTCAGGTCCTTTTCTTTTTTCTTCAGTTCATTGAGCATCTGCTGCTGCTTGCGTTCGGTCCGCGTCAGGTTATCGTGCTCACGCTTCTGCGTATTGAGCGCCTGCGTGCGCGTCTCGCGACGCTCGGTGAGTAAACTATTCTGAATATCTATGTCATTCTGCACCTGCTGGATCTTAGCCACTTGGTTCTTACGATACTGCTGGAACTGCTGCATATACCGTATCCGTCGCATCAGTTGCTGGAAGTTATCGGCGGAGAAGAGGAACATCAGCGGTGAGGCCTGCATATCGGCATAGTGCGTAGCACGCACCAGTTGCGCATAGTCTTGCTGCAATTGACCTAATTCACTTTGCAACTCCGTACGACGAGTCGTGAGGTCATTAATGTCGCGATTGAGCACGTTAATCTCCGAATTGATGTTGGAGATGAGTCGCTTGCGGTCCTTGATGTCCTTATTGAGCAAGTTCAGTTTATTTGCTGTTGCTTTTTCGTTCTTCTTCGTCTCTCCTAACATCTTATCCGTCTGCTGAATCTGCTGCTGCAGTTTCTTCTGCTCCTGCTGCAGATCCTTCACCGTCTGCGCCTGCATACCGGCTACGCAGCAGAGGATGACTATGATTGATAACCAATGTTTCATTGCATAATAATATTATAGTGCCGTCGGATCTCCGTCTTATCGGCATCGGCCGGCAGGTTCTGAATAGCCTGACGGATATATAGTTTAGCCAGTTCTTTTTGTCCGGACAAGTACATGATCCATGCGTATGTATCCAGGTAGGCGGGATTGGTCGGTTCGGCATGCAGTGCCCGTATACTCAGACCCTCGGCTTTCTTAAGGTCCCCTCCATGGCAGGCTATCATATACGCATAGTCATTCAGCGCCAATGCGTTATGCGGATCCAATCGTAGCACGGCCAAGTACGCTTGCTCTTGTTGCGCGAACGGCTTACGCGTGAGTTCATACAGATGCATCCGGTAGAGTTGGAACTGCAAGTTAGTTGAGTCTTCCTGCAAGTACTCTTCAATCGCCCGAATGGCTCGTTTAGGATCGTTCGCCATGACATAGATACGGTAGCGGTTGATGGCGCTATACGGACCATATCCTTCTATCTGATCCATTTGGTCTTGCGCCTTGATGGCTTTCTTATACATGCCTAATCCGGCATAAGCATCCCGCATCTTATCCCATAGATCTACATCGTCCAATAATGTCTTAGTGGTCTTTTCCATCACCTTAACGGCTTGCTGACGATGCTTTTTATCGCCCATGTTATACAACGATATGGCGTAATCGGCCCAGCAGTCATTAGGCGCCTGCTCCCATGCTACACGGTAGAAAGGCAGGGCTCGGTCCGGCATGTTACAACCGCGGTAGATATGTCCCATATAGCGATTGACAATCGGATCGGTAGGGTTGAGGTCGTGACAGAACTCAAACAACGGAATGGATTGAGCATAGTCTTGCTGCTGCCATAACTGCTCCGCTTCATAAAAGTAGTACAGGAACCGTTGCTGCGCTTCTTCCGTCATGGCTAGTGCCGGCATCAGCCGGACCATGATTAACATCAGTATGTATATCCTAATGCGTGCCACTATGTCCAAAACCTCCGGCACCACGGTCCGTGGCACTCAATTCGGTCACTTCCACTAACTGGGGTTGCTCATGGCGAGCAATCACCATCTGACAAATCCGTTCCCCGGGCTCAATCGTCTGAGGTTCGTTACTGAGGTTAATCAGAATGACTCCTATCTCCCCGCGATAATCGGCATCTATGGTGCCCGGCGTATTGAGCACCGTCAGTCCGCGCTTAAGCGCCATACCGCTACGGGGACGAATCTGCGCCTCATAGCCCTGAGGCAGTTCAATGAAGAGCCCTGTAGGAATCAGTTTGCGCTCGAGGGGTTGCAAGGTAACGGGGGCTGTTATATTACAGCGTATATCCATTCCTGCCGCCATAGCCGATTCGTACTGCGGCAATGGATTGGTACTATGATTGATAATTCGTACTTGCATAGATTAGAAACGTTTTTCAGCCAATACTTTCAGTCCATCTTCCACAATGCGTATATGCAGTTCGCGAGGCATCTGAACCGGATCACCATCGATATGCATCGGACCTTCTGCTTCACGAATAACCGTCACTTCCTTAGCCGTTACGGTATGCATGAATAGGTCGTGGTCAATCAGTTTACTAAATAACCCAAATGCCAAACTCGGAGCCGCTAAAAGCGGAAATTTACTGAGCAAAGCAATATCCATCTTACCATCCTGAATGCTGGCTTTAGGTGCAATAAAAGCATCATTGCCCCATTGGTTAGCATTAGCAAAAGTAACCAGGAACGCTTGCATCGATATATCTACGCCTTCCCCCTTAATGAGGTAGGTCTCCGGCTGGTAGGAGAACAGGTCCTTAAAGATATGCTGCAGGTACGTCTTCAATCCCCGCGATCCCGATGCCGCAAAGTGGTCCGCTATCAATGCATCAAACCCCATGCCACAGGTGCAGAAGAAAGGCTTATCATTCAGCAATCCATAGTCCACGGAAATTGTTTCGGAATGGTTGATGAGTTCAATAGCACGGCTGATGCGCATCGATATACCTAAGTGACGCGCAAAACCGTTACCGCTGCCTACCGGAATAATGCCCAGAGCCGTATTCGTATCGCGTAATCCGCTAGCCACTTCGTTCACCGTACCGTCACCACCTACAGCCACTACGGCCTCAAAACCCATAATAGCGAATTGATGAGCTAATTCGGTAGCATGACCGGCGTATTCAGTAAATACAATGTTCTCTAACCACTGGCTATGATCCAACTCCTTTTCAATCTGTTTAGGCAACTTACGCTTGTTAACCGTTCCGGAGATGGGATTGATGATAAATGCGATATTTTTCATAATGTACTAATTTTTGCGTGCAAAGATACAAAAAACTTTGCATATATGCAAATTTTTATTCTATTTATTTGTGTAATTCAAATTATTTTAGTACTTTTGCATCGGAAAAGGGAAATGTATGGTCATTTCTGCTGCCGAAAAATTCATTTTATAAATTTTTAGAGATGGAAAATCGTAGTTTTGAAGAGAAGAAGGAGCCCGAGATTGTTTACTCCCATTCTGTGAAAGCCGGTAAGCGTATTTATTACTTAGATGTAAAGAAAGCGCGTAATGAGGATTTGTATCTGTGTATTACAGAGAGTAAGAAAAAGCAAGGGCTGGAGGATGAAATGCCTCAGTTTGAGAAGCATAAAGTCTTCTTGTACCGTGAGGACTTTGATCATTTCAAGGAAGCTTTGCAGGATGTGATTGGCTTTGTAGAGGGTAAGTTAGGTAAGATGGAGGCTCGTCCCGAGTGGACTCCGGAGGCTAACAATGAAGAGACTGCGCAGGATGCTGCGGAGTCAGAACCAAAGAAAAAAGGTCTATTTGGATTTATTAAGAAAGACTAATGTTATCTATGATAACTTGTGCAACTGCCTCCTTCGAGAGAAGGGGGTAGTTTTTTTGTGAGCCATCGCGGAAGAGAATGGTCACTTTATTGGTGTCATACCCGAATCCTGCACCGGCATCTCGTAATGAGTTCAGCACAATCATATCCAGGTTCTTCTTGTCCATCTTATGCTGTGCATTCTCCAGTTCGTGGTCTGTTTCCAATGCAAAACCGATTAACTGCTGGTGGGGTTGTTTTAACTGACCTAACGTGGCAGCTATGTCGGGGTTCTCAATGAGATCCAGACTCATCGTTGTGGAATTAGGTTGTTTCTTTATTTTGTGCTCTTGTTCTGCGATCGGTCGATAATCGGCTACGGCGGCCGCCAAAATAGCTATATCAGCCTGCTTAAATGCCTCCACCGCCTGCTCGCACATCTGCCGTGCGGACATCTGACCCATGATAAGGGTTACTTGTGCTCCGCGGCGGGTACATTCCTGCGCAATAGCGCGGCCCATCTTACCGGTGGAGAAATTACTGATGTACCGCACCGGATCCAGTTTTTCTATGGTGGGTCCTGCCGTGATGACAATGTGTTTGCCGGCTAATGTTTTAGGAGTTAATACACCATGAACGGCCTCAAAAATCGTCTCCGGTTCCTGCATACGTCCCTTTCCCGTTGTACCGCAGGCTAACGGTCCTTCGGCGCAGTCGAGTAGGGTAATATTAGGCCATTGCGATAAGGTGGTCAGTGCCTGTTGAGTAGCCGGGCTATCGTACATCTTATCGTTCATTGCCGGAGCAATCAGCACCGGTTTGCGCATAGCGGCTAAAGTGGTGGTAAGTGCATCATCGGCTATGCCGGCTGCCATCTTACATAGTACATTGGCTGTAGCCGGAGCCACCACCATCATATCTGCCCATTCGGGCAAGGATATATGTTCGGTAGCATGGGCATTAACGGAAGCAAATACATCACTATAGACGGTATGTCCGCTTAGGGTGCGTAAAGTAGTGTCGGTCACGAATTGAAGGGCATTACGGGTAGTGGTTACCCGCACATCAGCGCCTGCTTTGACAAGCAGGCGTATCAGTTCGGGTATCTTATAGGCAGCGATGCCGCCACTTATTCCTACCAGTATATGTTTACCTTCTAACACAGTGATTATTTAAGTTGATCGTCCTTTGAACCAACCTTGTACATCAAAGCATCGTCAATGAACTCTTGCGTAGCAATCAGCGTGGATTTAGGGATGCGCTCATAGCTGCGAGAGATCTCAATCTGTTCTTTGTTCTCAAAAGTCTCGTCAATCGTGTCTTGAGGAACAGAGAATTCCGACAACTTAGTTTCCAACTCGCGTTTAAGCGATTGACTAATCTGATTGGCACGTTTAGAAATGATAGCAACCGTTTCATACACGTTTCCTACTTTCTGGGTCAGTTGATTCATGTCACGTGTAGGCGTGTTCTTAGGTGCTTTAGTTTTTTTGTAATCCATTGTTATTTATTTTTTATGTTTCTGTATGTCTTTGTAATAACGCTCCGCTTGCGCCATATGCTTACTATTGGGATACTCGGTTTTGAAACTGAAGAACTCATCTTCCGCCTCCTGTGTACGTTCTTCCATTTTTGAATCCACCGAATTAATCATTTGTTGGTACTTGCTGATAAAGATAATCCAACTCAATTCCTCCTGATAACTATTGCTTGGATAGGCCTTAAGAGCGTTCTTTGCCACTATCTCGGCACTAAGGTAGTTATTGCCCAAGTACGTACCTAAGTTATAGTATAGTTTTGCGCTGAGGTATTCCTTATAGGCCAGTTTATCGTACATCTCGTTCAGTTCCTTATATGCTTGCTCGCTATACGGACTTTCCGGATATAACTCAATGAACTGCGTGAGGTAGTCGATGGCCTTGCGTGTTATATCTTGGTCCAATCGTGCATCGGGTGAATCTAAGTAATAGCAATGTCCCACTTGGAACTGAGCCTCAGTGATGTACTGCCCCTTGGGGTAGTTACGTATGTAAGCCTCGTAGTAATCGGCAGCCGAACTATAGCTCTTTTGCCCCATATAGCTGCGTGACAGATAGATAAGCACATCCTGGGCACGATCGGTGCCCTTGAAATAGGCGGCTACATCATCTAATAGCGTTTGACTCTTGACATATTGCTTATCGTTAAAGTACTCCAATGCCATTTGGAACTTATAATCCGGGTCTTTGGATTTCAGTATCTGTTGGTATTGACCACATCCGACGAGCAGCAGCGGTAATAGGATGACTATGGAGTATTTACGGAGCATATTGATTATTCTTGAGCCTCTTTACCGGTTAGCAGTTTAATCCAGTTATTGGAAGTCTTAACGATTAGTTCGCCATCAGCATCCGTCAGAATGAAGTAGAAACCTACTTCGCGCATTTGGCTGATCATCACGGCTGCAGCATATTCGCCCATTACCATACAAGACGTAGCTAAAGCATCGGCTAAGATGCAATTAGGAGCAATGATGGTAGCGGACAACAGTTTATGATGAACAGGATATCCTGTACGAGGGTCAATGGTATGCGAACGGCGTACACCATCCTCAAAGTAGTAGTTACGGTAGTTACCGGAAGTAGCCATGCATATATCTGTGGTGTTGATGATATCTTGCAACATATTGGTTTGACCGGTGGTGTCATCAATAGGTTTGGTGATTCCGATAGCCCATTTCTCACCTTTGCTGTTTTTACCGCGAGCTACCACCTCACCTCCTATATCTACCAAGTAGTTCTTGCAACCATTCTCGGCTAATAAGTTAGCGATTACATCGCAAGCATAACCCTTAGCCAATGCACTGAAGTCCATCATCGTGCGAGGATCGGCTTTGACGATACGATGGTCCTCGGTGAGCGTCAGACTCTTGTAGTCCACGAATTGCAGCAGACTATCCAGCAGCTCTCGGGTGATATTTTCTTTGTTCTTAAAACCAAATCCCCATGCGTTTACCAGTGGAGCAACGGTGATATCAAAAGCACCTTGACTTTCTTCGCTCACGTATAGAGCGGTCTTAAATGCCTCTTCTAAGTAGGCATCTGTTTGTACGTCCTCATTGCGGTTGATGCGAGCGATGAGGGAGTTTTGGTTATACATACTAAGTGAAGCATCAAACTCCTTAAGACACTCTTTGATGGCAGGCTCCAAGTCGGCACTGCCTTTATATTGGATGTTGTAGTACGTACCAAAGACGGAACCTTGGTTTTGATAAAACTTCTTACATCCTGTCATGCTAACTGCCATTAAGGCAACCAATAAGTAATTAATGTGTTTCATACGCTTTGTGTTTTTTGGGGTTAATTTATTAGGTTAATATTTTTGTTAGAACCAAATTCCTAATCCGATTGCGCCGTTGATTGGTTGTGCGCACAGTTTATCATCACCGGCTGCATGTTTATACGGCTTCTCTTCCTCTAACGAGGGGTTAACACTGCCCTGTGCAAAGAGGCTGAGACTGCATGCATCAAATTCCCATTCTTTTTCTAAGCGAAGAGATAAGTTGACTACCTGAAAACCTTTGTTGCAGTAAAATTCGCTGGTCCAAGGCGACATGCCGATTGCTCCGCCAAGGGTAATCCCGACGTTTTCAAAGGTATGGTCATAGCCAATCTCTAAGTAAGAAGAGTAGGCGCGTTTCTCATTACCTTCCTCATCGTAATTAAAGTCATCTCCGGCAACAATGGTGTTCCAACTGATATGCAAGGGCACACTTAACAGGTCATCAAAGTTATAACCAACGGTGATTTCCGTTTGGTAGTTATCCTTAGCCTCCGGTACGAAGTACTGATAGTGCGTCAAACCTACGTTCGCTCCGAAGAAAGTAAAATTAGCCAAGATATCTAATTCCGGCAGGAAATACGTATTAGGATTTCCATCCTCTGTTTTCTCTAAGCCCTTTTGGAACTTCCAATCGGTGGCACCTAACGAGGCCCATGCACCAACACGCAGGCTGGTATGCTGACCATCGTAACCAATCTCAACATCCGGCTGAAAACTTAAGCCGCCGTTGTACTGACCGCGCCATAGATACGCACTAACTAATTCAGCACCGGCATCGTATGCGAATGTTACGCGAGGTTCCGAAGCCTCTTGAGCCATCACCGTGATTGCGGCTAAACTCATCATCATTGCCAAGTAAAATTTCTTCATTTATGGTAATTTAATGTTTGCGTTTACGTTTACGTTTGCGTCAACGTTTTATTTGAATTGTGCAGCCCAACCTATATTCCACAATACTTGTCGGCCACCGTTAATAGACTGATAGGTTGTATTTTTCTGCAGACTCTCGCTTACATCGTATGGGTTAATCATCATTTGCGCAAAAACATTCATGTCGCAGTGTTGACTAACCTGCCAAGAGCGACTCAGTTTAGCCGATATATTGACTACAGCAAAGTCCGCTTGGTAGCTGGTATAAAGGCTTTTGTACGGCGTCATACCTAATCGGGCTTCCAATACCATCTGCCATGGCAATGAGAAATCATAACCTAACTCAATATACGTGGAGTAGGCCCGTTTGCGGGTACCATTATCATCATATCCGTCCCTTCCCCACGTACGAGTGGCAATGAGGATACTGAGTGGCAACTTATCCGACACGCGGTAACTGATATCCCATTCTTGCGTTATTCCTCCCTGCGCCGGATTGGAGAAGTCAAAGAATCGACTATTGTTGCCGTCGCCATAGGTGTCAAAGTAATACATGTGCATATACCTCACGTTCAGTCCCCATCTGCTAAATCCAATCGTCAGGTCCACCTCCGGATTGAATCCTTTTACCCGTGCATTAGCAGGGTTGTGTTTGAAGGTCCAATCATACGAACCGATATTCCACCACATGTCTAAGTACAGTCCTCCATAACCAACTTGTGCGGAAGGCTGCAGCGCTAATCCGCCTACATACACACCGCGCCATAAGTAGTTAGCCACAGTTTTAACTTGTGCATTCCATGTAAAACCGATATGCTTGGGGTAGTCGTCCAACCACTTTTTCTTAGCCGGTACCGTGTCTTGTGCGTAAGCGTATGCGCCCGCCAATAGACATAGGAAAA
>JAGHTR010000134.1 GCA_018065205.1 Candidatus Colicola caccequi | reverse complement strand
ATGAGCTTTTTCGGGTAGGGATTAAAATTAATTTTTAGAATTATGGCAGAAATTGTAGAAACGTTGCAGAAGTGCCGCATTACGCCCTCTGCAGACATTCAGCCGCATGAGTTTTTGTACTCATGGAACAACAAACCGATGCTTGCCCGTGGTGAACTAATAGCCATTGGAGGTAAAGCCAAATCCGGTAAGACGTATGTATGTTCTATCTTTGCTGCACTGGCTTCGTGCGAGTCAGTGTTAGGGCTCACCGGTCGTCCAGGAGCGAAAGTGCTATGGATAGACACTGAGCAGTCAGAGGACTCAACTCAGGAGATTCTTTGTGGACGAATAGGTGCCCTAATAGGACATACTCCCGACCCGGAGCAGTATATCGTTTATAACCTGCGTCAGCAACATTGGCAGGACCGATTCATGTTGGTTACGTCTGCTATTTGTATGCACACGCCTGATCTCGTCATCTTTGACGGCATACGTGATGTAGTAGGAGATATAAACGACTATCAGCAGGCGCAAGATGTAATCACTAAATTGCTTTCTATCGCCTCTACGTTTAATACCTGTATTGTGTGCGTTCTGCACCAAAACAAAGCCGTTGAAGATAAGACGCTGCGTGGTGCCTTAGGTACCGAGTTGCAGAATAAGTCCTTTGAGACATACGAGTGTACGAAGGACCAAGATACGTTGTTATTTACAATGAAGCAGACCGCTACGCGTAAGTACGACATATCGTCTAAACTCAACTTCTCGGTTAATGATGCCGGCCTACCTGAATTGGCACAGATAGCTGTACCCGTTCAGTGTGCGCCTAAGACCGAGCGCCGTCAACCATTCAACCCGGCTTACATGACAAATGGTCAAATCAATAAGACCAAACTATTTGCCTATATCTTGCCAGAGAAAAAACAAATGACTTGGCAACAATTGAAATCTGTGGTGATGAATGTGATGAACATTGAGAGCAGTAGTTTTGCAGATAAACTGCTGCACGAGGCATTGGATGAGTCTGCAATCCGAGTTGTGGAAGACGAACAAGGATACAAACAATATGCAAATGCACAACAAACAGAATTGGTTTTTTGACGGGACTGGAGTCCGTTAGTACTACTTACGTACCCCTTATAGGGGTAGTAAGTATACGTACTAAGGACGTCAATCGCAGTCCCTCAAACTTTCACACAACTACAACTAATTAACATTTAAAATAATTCTTATTATTATGACAATAGACAATGAATTTATTCGCACACATGCACATATCGTGCGCTGTATCGTGCGGCAGTTTGGAAAAACAAACTTCACTCAGGACCTCATGCAAGAGGGCTATATCGGACTAGTTGAAGCAGCTAAACGGTATGATCCCAACACAGGGGTGCAATTTGACTCCTACGCCAGTTGGTGGGTGCGTAAGTATGTGCGTGAGTACATGCTGAATAATAGTCAAATAGTTCGTCTATCCGTCAAGACGAAGGACTATCTCAGACCCATTACGGAAGATATAGAAACACCCTTGTATGCAGAAGAAGGCGATGTGATTCGCTATGCGGACATACTGACAGACGGTGCAACGGTCGAAACAGACCTCATTAGGCAGGAGCAATATCAATGGCTAAGAGAAGCGATAGAGAAACTAACTCCCAGAGAGCAGCAAATCATTCGTCAGATATATGGCATTGATTGCAAAGCCGTGCCCATGAAAGAGGTGGCACGGCATGTGGGACTGTCGTACGACCGAGTAAAGAAACTTCACACCCGATGCGTGAAGTTTCTTCACGATGCACAGTGCACGATGCGGGGCTAAAGCCCCTACGATTCGGCACTGATGTGCCTACGAAAGACTAAAAAGGACGGCACAGAGTGCCTACAGGGGAGAGGACGCGCCGGAGGCGCTACAGGTAAAAGATAATAGGTAAAAAAAAAGCGGATGCGCTTGTATGCGTAGCCGCTTTTCTTATATAATGTCCGTAATTTTATTCTTTTGTGGATACTAAAATAATCCGCTTTTCCCCCAAATCACGACGTTGTGATTCTCGATCTACGTTATTGTCAAAACTATAATAACGGTAATAATATGTACCACTATATGTGTTTATGTTATTGGAAAAAACATCACCAGTAACTTCGTAACCAAGAATGTGCTTGTTATTTGCAATCAATTTTAACTCATCAATAGTAGGTAATCTCCAATTTTTTCTTCCATAAGCATTTACTGCATTTAAATGCTTGATTTTGTCCGTTGTTCCATCGAGGCTAGAACAACCTAAATCTTCAGGATACAGATATAAATAACCTTGAATACAGGGAAGAGAATTGGTGTTTAACTTGCTACTTAATTGGTTAGCCAATTCTGGCATTAGACTTCTGTATGTTTGACTACTATTTTTTGTTACTCCGGCTGTTGCAACAACACGAGAAGATTTTACATCAACTATACGTACGTCAATATTATATTCGCCTTCAACAAAACCAGGATCAGAAGAATTTCCAGTTGGAATAAAATTGACGGTACCAACTAATACATGACTTACCTTTAGATATTGACCCATTTTTGTTAAATCAGCAGTAGATAAATCCTTTCCTTGCAATTGTAATTCTTTTAATGCACTATTTATCTGAGAGCGCTCAACAATATCATAGTTTCCACTTTCATACAACGAATTAATCAACATGTCAGACAATCCTTCTAAATTATTTGCTTTCGAAGAACCAGGTTTAAAATCCATAACAGCCAATGATATAGTAGCATTTATCATTGTAAACGCCATTGTAGAAAGAAGTAAACTTAAAAATAATTTTTTCATTTTGATAGTTGGCAGTTATATCCCATCGCCCCATCGGTTTTTAGAGTTATTTGTTTTTTATGTCCTGTTGTATGTCTTTAGTAATAAATTGATAATAATATATGTATCCAATTTTATTACTTACTATTTTGAGTGGTTTTTCACTAAACGTATTGAGTGCCCTGTACTACAGCCATTATCTTCTAATACTACATTTTTTGAATAAAAGCGGAAACACCAGGCTGAACTAGAATAATTTTTAGTTTGAGACCAATAGAAGCCCGCGCTATTGATATCCGTAATATTAGTAGTTAGTCGATATCCACTTGCAGGCAGTACAATAAAATTATTATTTTTTCCAACCACTTTATATCCATTTCCTGTCCATATCCATTTACAATGATCTTTCAATTCTTGCATTTGTTCTTTAGTAGGCAACTTATTTCCAAACTTTTCCATTGCTGAAGTATAATCATAAAAACCTTTTTCGTTTTTTGATTTCCATAATGTACCACTAGGTAATCCAAGGTCAACATATTTACCACCAAATATATTAAATTTATCCCAAAATGTACTCTCGTTTTTTGCAAATACCAAGTATGGTTGTGCTAACAACAATACTAAAAAGATATAACATATTTTTTTCATTGTAATTTATTGGCAGTTATATTCCATCGCCCCGTCGGTTTAAAGAGTTATTTGTTTTTTAGTTCACTTTGCAACTTTGACGCTACAAAGGTACGGATTTTTTTTGATATATGCAAATATTTTCATTTTTTGGGGGTGCTCTAAGCACTTTTTTGCAAAAAATGTAACCCCTTTTTGAAAAAAGGTCGTATACAAAATAGTAGAGGGGGATGCAGAAGGGCGAGTTTAGAGTGGAGCGTTTAGCGTGTAACGTTTAGAGATTAGAGGGGATGGAGACCCTCGAGAGAGTGTCGAGAGACCCTCGAGAGACCCTCGAGTGCTGCGAGCAGCCGAAGGGACGGCGATGGTATCGCCGGAAATAGACGGGACGAAAACGGCGATAGGGACATCTCGTCGTCGGAGCCCCCAGCTCGTAAGGGCTGATACCACTCTGTTAAATCAGCAGACGGCTGGGGCTCCTCCTCTTCGAAAAACTTCTCACGAGCTTTTTCGAGGGACTCAAAGAGTCCATTATATAAACCAATTAATTAACAATTTAAACCTAAATCTTAACTATTATGAGTAAACATGTTAGTAAGACCGAATTTGAGTATCCGGTACATCGCATCTGCGGAAAGATTAGCCGCCACAGCAAGGTAGTTCACAGCTGTACCGCCAGCGGCAAGTTCACGACCTATTTGCAAGGCGAGCGCGACTTAGTAGCGCACCCCATCACTCAATCCGAGTTGGATCGTCAGGCAACCTTCAAAACGCGTCAGGCATTGGTGGCTGCGCGAGTG
>JAGHTR010000012.1 GCA_018065205.1 Candidatus Colicola caccequi | reverse complement strand
ATGAATAACACATCTATTAAATTGGCTTTGAGCCTTGCAATCGTTTCTGTGGTGACAATGATGAGCTTTACATCATGCGAGTACAATGATATTCCTTCGGGCCCGAAGGAGAGAAATGCTAAGTATGACACTATTGTTGTGAGCAAGTCTTCGTTGGCAGCGTATGTGCCGGAGGATATTCAGAGTCAGTATATATCTGTTCGCACGGCGGTTAATATTGGACAGAAGTTGGCACAAGGTGCGGTAAGTCCCACAATGTATTATATTGCAGGCGTTGTGTATAAGCGCGATGATATATCCACTACGTCCACTTTCTATATCCGCGATAATGAGGATGCTGTCTATTCGTTTGAGGCATATAAAGTCAAGGGCGTAGGGAACAAGAATTTTGCTAATACTAATTCGTTAAAGGTGGGTGATACGGTGATTGTAAAAGCCCAATTGCAGAATTACTACGGTACCATTGAGAGTAAGGGTGGTTTTGTATATGTTACGACCAATGAGGAGGCTTATCCGCAGACAGAGGCTGTAAAATGGACATTTAAGAAGTCCTTCTGTGATTGGACGGTGGATGTTAAACAGAATCCCGGATTTGATTTGTGGACGGCTGCTGCTTCTGTAGTTCAGGCATCCGGTCAAGATGCATCAAAGGTGAATTGCGCAGGTGAAGCATGGCTGATTTCGCCGGTAGTTAATCTGAAGGCTAAGGGCTTGGCTAAACCAAGATTGAATATTACTCATTATCATTTGACTCGTGGTGCAGAGATGAATCCGGCAGATTATTTGAAGATGTTTATCTCTACCGATGGGGCAACGTGGCAGCAAGTGGCTATTCCTACTTATACGAATGATGATAAGGGTTTGGCTATTGATGCAATGCTTGATTTGAAAACATATAAGGATTGTGAAAACTTCCGTATTGCATTTGACTATATCAGTACGAAGAATTGTGCTGCTAAGTGGTGTATAAAAGAGGTGAAGATATACGAAATTAAACGCTAAAAATCAAAAATAATTATATAAATTTTTATGGCAACTTTACAAAAAATTCGTAACCATGGCGTAATCTTGCTCATCATTGTGGGCTTGGCCATGTTGGCATTTATTTTGGGTGACTTCCTTAATTCAGGAAGTAGTTTCTTCAATCGTAGTCGTGAATATGTTGGTGAAATTGAGAATCACAAGGTTCATTTCACGGAGTATGAGGCTGCAAAGGACCAATTGACGGAGGTTTACAAGATTGAAACCGGTCGCAATGATCAAGATGAGGAGTTGACGACTCAAATTCGTAATCAGGTATGGCAGATGATGCAGATGGATTGGGTGTTGCGCGAGCAATGCAAGCAAATCGGTATGGATGTTACTGCCGAAGAGTTGAGCGAACTCTGCATTGGCGAGAATCCTCACCAACTGATTCGTCAGCGTCGTGCTTTCTATGATGAGAATGGTCAGTTCAGTCGTGAGAACTTAGTTCGTTTCTTGAATTCTCTTAATCAAGATGTGGAAACCGAGGAACAAGCAGCTAATCTTAAGCAAGCTAAATCCTATTGGATGTACTGGGAGAACGCTACTCGCTTAACCCGTATGCAAGAGAAATATGTTGCTTTGCTGCAAAACTTGATTGGTGCCAATAAGATAGATGCCAAATATCAATTTGAGGCAGACAAAACGACTGTGGATGCTCAGTATGTAGTAATGCCTTATACGGCTATTGCTGATTCAACTATTGAAGTTAAGTCTGTAGATTTGAAGAAGCAGTATAATGCAGACAAGAAATTATACCAGCAAACTCCTAATCGTTCGATTGAGTATATTCAATTCCCTATTCAGCCATCAGAGGAAGACTATGCCGCTGCAGAGCAAGAGATGAAGGCTGTAGAAGCAGAACTTCAAACAACGGAAGACGTTGCGTTAGTGGTTAATATGAATTCCGATTATTCGTACAATGGTTTGAATTATTCGGAGACCACCATTCCTGAAGCTTATAAGGAATTTGCATTTGGTAAGGGTGCCAAGAAAGATGCCTTTATGCCTCTTACCTTCACCGATGGTACCTATCGTATGGCACGTATTGTGGCATGTGGTTATTCGCTGCCAGACTCTGTTCAATTGAAGTTAATTGCTACTCAAGAGGGACAGGAAGATACTGAATTAGGTTGGTTCCAAGAGGCTCAACTGCAAAAGGAGATTTCTGAACCTGCTTTTGCCGGCAAACCCGGTACTCGTTTTACGGTAGCTCAAGGTATGGGTGAGCAGACCTTTGAGGTTATGGCTGTATCCAAGGCTACACCCAAGGCAAAGGTTGCTATTGTAGAGCGTACGGTTACTCCTTCGTCCAAGACATACTCTGTTTTGTACAACCAAGCTAAACAGTTTATTGTGAATAACGCTACGGAAGAAAGTTTCCGTGATGCTGCTCAGGAGGCAGGTATGCGTTTATATCCGGCATACTATATGCAAAAGAACCAAGACAAGGTTGGTCAACTTAAGCAAAGTCGTCCGATTGTTCGTTGGGCATTTGAGGCAGAGGAAGGTCAGATTAGTGATGTCTTTGAGTGCGGAGACGTGTTTGTAGTGGCATTGCTGAGCGAAGTAAGCGATGGTGAATATCGTTCTATGCAAGAGGTTCAGGATGAGTTACGCGTTAAGATTATCCGTGATAAGAAGGCAAAACAAATGATGTCCATGTTGGCAGCTGCAACTACGTTGGAAGAAGCTGCACAAATTGCCGGAACGGAAGTGCAGACGGTAGAAGGTATTGCTTTAGGTAACTCACGTCTAGGCCAAGCCGGCATGGAGCCTGCTGTAGTGGGTGCTGCTTTTGCTACGGAGGCAGGTCAGCTTAGTGCCGCAGTTAAGGGTAACGCCGGTGTTTATGTGTTAGTTCCTGGTCAGAAGAATGTAGCTGAGGGAGAAATGGATGAAGCAGGTATGATTCAGCAAATGAATGCACGCTATGCTTATTCGTTGCCATATCAAGCTATTTCTTTGATTCAAGATAAAGCGGAGATTGTTGACAATCGTAGTAATTTCCAATAAGCAATTTCGACGCGCATGAGCACCCGCACACGCGTAAATAGAATAAATAATGTGTCGGGGACCCCTTGGTTGTGGGTCCCCACGCTGTATATTGCCGAGGGGATACCGTATTTTATAGTAACGGTCCTCAGCATTGCTTTATTCAAAGACTTAGGCGAAAGCAATACTCGTATAGCCCTCTTTACCAGTTTAATTACCTTTCCTTGGGTAATCAAACCTCTTTGGAGTCCCTTTGTGGATGTTATTCGAACCAAGCGGTGGTGGGTTATTTGGATGCAAGTCATGATGTGTGTGAGTGTAGGCTTATTGGCGTGGTTGGCTCCTAAGGGGTATTTTACGATAGCCCTTGTTTTATTTACTATCACCGCCTTTGCGTCTGCCACCCACGACATAGCAGCCGACGGATATTATATGCTGGCTTTGACCGACAAACAACAGTCGGCTTTTGTTGGTATTCGTTCCACGTTTTATAAGTTGGCGAATATTTTTTGTCAGTCGGTTTTGTTGGTTCTTGTTGGTGTATTATCGCGTAAAACTTCGGTAACGTTTGGTTGGACGTTTACACTCCTTCTTTGCTCTGCCATACTGGCTCTTATTGCCCTTTGGCACGTGTGGGCAATGCCTAAATCCGAAGTGACCGCCGTACCCAATTCTTCCTCATGTGGTATATGGAATTCCATTGGTGAGGCCTGGGCTACTTTCTTTCAGAAAAAGGGCATTATTTTAGCACTTTGTTTTATGTTACTCTACCGTTTGCCGGAAGCGTTGCTTCTCAAAATGGAACTTCCTTTTTTGCACGATTCCATGGAAGTAGGCGGTTTGGGTTTGACGCAAGATATGATAGGTCTGCTTAATTTTATTGCCATTGGCTTAATGCTTTTAGGAGGCATTGCAGGTGGCTTAGTTGCGTCCAAATACGGTTTGAAAAAAGTCATGTTATGGATGTGTCTTATGCTCACACTTCCTTGCATCGTCTATTGTTATATGTCAATTGTACAACCGGTTGAATTTTGGAAGATAGCAGCCTGTATTGGTTTTGAACAACTAGGTTATGGACTTGGTTATACGGCATGCATGTTATACATGATATATTTTGCTGACGGGCAATATAAAACAGCTCATTTCTCTATCTGCACGGCATTTATGTTTCTTGGACTTATGTTACCGGGATTAGTTGCCGGGTGGATTGCGGATCATATAGGATACATCAATTTCTTTTGGATGGTGATGTTTTGTTGTATTCCCAGTATATTAATCACATTAATTGTACAACGTAAATTATGAACGCTAAACGCATTATTCCTGATTTTTTCAC
>JAGHTR010000048.1 GCA_018065205.1 Candidatus Colicola caccequi | reverse complement strand
GTGTATAACCAAATTGGTGACGATCCTGCCGGCACGTGGCGCACCTTGACCCAAGATGAGTGGTGGTATCTCATTAATACACGTACGAATTCAGATAATCTTGCAGGACTTGCCATAGTGAATGAGATTGCCGGTCTCATTATCTTGCCTGATAATTGGGAAATACCTAGTGGCTTGTCGTTTACGGCAGGAGCGCCAGAAGGCTTTTCTACAAACACCTATACACTGGAACAATGGGCTTTAATGGAGGCAGCAGGTGCATGCTTTTTCCCCGCAGCAGGCTACCGAGAAAATACTACAATTAAATTTGTTCAAACGCATGGATATTTTTGGTCATCTACTCAAGGTCCACTCAGTCACAAGGCAGGCTCCATATATTTTGAACCATTAGATCTCTTTCTTGGCAGTAAAAATTTCGCAAACGGTCAATCCGTTCGATTGGTACGTACTATTCAGAAATAATATTGTATTACTATGAAACAGACATCCATATACATATTACTTTTCTTGCTGCTTAGTAGTCCACTATTAAGCCATGCTGCACAAACTACTGAAGGTACTGAGTTTTGGCTCACGTTTATGAATAATGGGCAGATGTTTGCATTCGATACAGGACTCCACTTCAAACTCATTGTTTCTTCTCGTCAAAATGGTCATATAACAGTTAGTAATCCGCAGACCGGTTGGAGCAATACACTCTCCGTTACTGCCAACCAAATAAGCGAAATGGTTATCCCCAACGAACAAGCCTATACCTACGCTGCCGAGACGGTGGAGAACCATGGCTTGCAGGTAACTGCTACTGTGCCTATCTCTCTTTATGCCTCTAACTATCACGAATACACCTACGATGCTACTATCGTCTTGCCTAATACGGCACTCGGTAAAGACTATATCATTCAGACTTACGAGAACGAATTGATGTCCAAGGAGTTTTGCGTAGTAGCCACTGCTGATAATACGACCTTATCTATTACGCCTCACGCACGCACGACCACAGAACGCGACAAGAACGAAGTGTTTACTGTTACACTCAACAAAGGACAGACCTATCAAGTTATGTCCTCTGATGGCAATAATGACTTCTCCGGCTCGCAAATACATGCTTCTGCCCCTGTGGCTGTCTTCTCCGGACACCAATGTATCAATGTGCCGACACTTAATACAGCATGCGACCATATCGTGGAACAGTCCATCCCAGTAGGACAATGGGGCACACAATTCGCCCTTACCAAAACAAAAGGACAAAACGGCGACCGTGTAGCAATCACAGCCCGCTATGACAACACACAAGTCAAAATGAACGGAGAAGTGCAAACGACCCTCAATGCCTTACAAACATGGGAGTTCCGTCTTACGGACAATAGTGCTTTTGTGGAAACAAGCCAACCGGCTGCTTGCTACATTTATTTAGAGGGGGCCACTGCCAACAACGACATGGGTGATCCCAGTAGTGTACATATTAGTCCAATGGAGCAACGTATCAAAGAGATTACTTTTGCCACCTTTCAAACCTATGTGTCGCGCTCGCATTATGTTAACGTAGTAACCACCCAAAGTGGCGCAGAAAACATGACCTTGGATGGAAAGAATGTGGCTGAATTATTTTCTCCGTTAGCGGGAAATGCTTCGCTCTATTTTGCACAAATATCTATATCCCACGGCACGCACACCTTGCGTACTACCACAGATGGTTTCATTGGGCACGTCTATGGTTTAGGTTGGTGCGAATCATACGCCTATTCGTTTGGTTCTGCCACTATGTGGTTGGATGGACAGATAATAGTAGATGGTGAACCCCACAACGAACAAGATGATGGCATACAGCGTTGTTACCTTAAGCCGATTGTCTTTTCTCCGGCTGCTAATATCAACTACAATGCTCTCAAATGGGATTTAGGAGATGGCACTATCTCCTCTCAATCAACAATTACCCACACCTATACCACCCCTGGTGATTATAAAGTTACCCTAATTCTATACGGTGATGAAAATAATGACACCACCCACACCGTTCTTCATTTAGTGGATGTGCTACATAATACGATTCGCGCTACGCTTTGTCAGGACGAAACCTACCAAGTGGGAACAGAGGTGTTCTCCGAATCGGGGACGTATGATGTAAAATTGACCTCAGCAAGCGGTTGCGACAGCATCGTCACTCTTGTACTCAATGTGTTGCCTACTTATCAAACCGACATTTACCAAACGATTGTGACCGGCACTTCTTTCCGCTGGCACTATAAATGGTATAACGCTGCCGGCACCTATACCGATATCCTAACTTCCTCCACTGGCTGCGATAGCGTTACTATTCTCCATCTTGAACTCGTAGATCAAGCCGAGGATATGTACGATACTATTTGCTATCGTCCTACGTATTCATTCAAAGGATATGACTATACATTGCCGCCTATCGATGACTATAAAGACCGCGATTATGTAGATTATACATTGGAATATCGTGATTTGGAATTATGTACCACCTCTCGCATGCACTTGGCGATTGTTCCCATGGAAAATGGCGAGCAGGTCATTCTTCATGATACTATTTTACAAGGTTCTACGTACGATTTCTATGGACAATTACTCGACAAAACAGGCACTTATACTACCATTGCCGAAGGTGCTTGTGGTTGTTCGCTTAACTACACACTTTATTTGGTAGTATTACCAATGCCTATTCATGATGTATCTGCGTCACTCTGCCTTGAAGATACGTTTATCTTTTGTGGCAAACCATATACCAAGCCCGGACAATACATGGATACCATTTGGAACGATGCCGGTATAGTCTCTATTGAACGGCTCACATTAACGGACGACCGTTCCTTTACTACGCTGAATGTATCTGATGTTACGTCCTATGATTTTAATGGCAAGACCCTAACCGAATCCGGTACTTATAGAGATACCTTGCCGGCTGCTAATGGGTGTGATAGTATCATAACCCTCAACCTCGGTATAGGTGGTCGATGCGTCGCTTCTTATGAAGAAAACATCCAAATTTGTTATGGTGAATCTTACTCGTGGAATGGCGAAACGTATTCGGAAGAAGGCTCCTATAAGGCAACCTTCACTACCGATGCCGGCTGCGATAGTACGGCTACTCTGCATCTAACCATATTACCTAAATTGGAAGATGAGTTTAGTGCCACTATCAACGAAGATGAATACTACAAATGGAATGGCGTCAAATACACCGAATCCGGTGATTATGAACAAATTCTAACTTCTCAAACCGGCTGCGACAGCGTGGTTACATTGCATTT
>JAGHTR010000095.1 GCA_018065205.1 Candidatus Colicola caccequi | reverse complement strand
GTACCGCACCTGTTGTGAACCGGGCCTCTGCCTCACCTGCTCCGTTTGGTCCGACCATGACGCCTAGCGCAACAACAATTAACATTGTCAAACAACAATTGCGTAGCAAACATCATTTTTATTTGAATATATCAAAAAAAAATTTTATGTTTCCCCCAAAAATATAAATAAACAAAATTGGATAAAAACCCAAAAATAAAAAACGACCCTGTTTTTGGGTTTATGACGATACCCAATGAGTTGGTGTATGACGTGCTGCAACATCCGTTTGTGCAGCGGTTAGGGCGCATCCGTCAATTGGGCTTGAGTAACTTTGTGTACCCGGGCGCTATCCATACGCGTTTTTCTCATTCATTAGGTGCGATGCATCTGATGCAGGAGGGTATAGAATCACTGCGTGCCAAGGGTGTGGCGATTAGCGAGAGTGAAGCCACCGGCGCCGAGATCGCTATTCTGCTGCATGATATAGGTCACGGTCCTTTCTCCCATGTATTAGAAAATACGTTAGTGAGTGGCATTACGCATGAGGAGATTAGTTTATTGATGATGGAGCAAATCAACCATGATCTGACGCATGGTGATGCACAATGCACTATGTATAACCAGGGACCCTTGGACGAGGCGATTGCTATCTTTAAGGACGAGTACAAGCGTCATTTCTTGCATCAACTCATTAGTAGCCAGTTGGACGTGGACCGAATGGATTACTTATGTCGCGACAGTTTCTTCACGGGCGTACAAGAAGGTCGTGTGGCCAGCGAACGACTGCTCAAGATGCTCAATGTGGTGGATGATAAGTTGGTGATTGAGCAAAAAGGTATATATAGCGTGGAGAAATTCTTGGTGGCTCGCAGGTTGATGTATTGGCAGGTGTATCTGCATAAGACCAGTGTGGCCGCTGAACAACTGCTCATCTCGGTGCTGGGTCGCGCCAAGGAGTTGGCGAGTCAAGGTGTAGAACTATTCGCAAGTCCGGCGTTGCACTATTTCCTGTATAATGACATAACCGATAAGGACTTTTATATCGGCAGTAAGGCTTTGCGTGAGTATGCTTTGTTGGACGATACGGATGTGATTAGCGCCATTAAAGTATGGATGAGCCATGACGATAAAGTGCTGCGCTTATTAAGCGAGGCATTTACTAACAGACGATTATTTAGAGGCCGACTGATTGAGGCTCCGCTTACGGAGGATGATAAGAAAGACCTGACTCTGTTGTACGCAACGGCCTTAGGTATAGATGCCAAGGATGCACATTATTTCTTTGTGGAGCACTTATCCACCAAGAGCACGTACTCGGAGAAGGACGATTCGATAGATATACTCTATCAGGATGGGTCAGTAAAAGATATCGCTTCAGCAAGTGAAATATTAGACCTTAAGTCGCTGACGCGTAAACCCAAAAAACTGTATTTATTTCAATTTAGAATATGATGGAATTTACTGCAGGGCAAATAGCCATGATGTTATCAGGCGAGTTGGCAGGAGATGCTAATCGCAAAGTAAGTAATGTAGCCGGATTAGAAACCGCCAAAGATGGCGATTTGTGCTTCTTAGGAGAGGAAAAGTACTTGCCGTACCTCAAGGATACAAAGGCATCGGTGGTGCTGATTACCAAAGAACTTTATCAGTTGACGATGCACGATGCACAATGCACGGTTATTTTGGTGGACAATGCCCGTGGTGCGATGGCCCAGTTACTGCAGGCGGTTGCCGAAGTACTGAACCCCAAACGTAAGGGCATCGAACAGCCTGCTTATATTGCCGAGGGCGTGCAAGTGCCCGAAGATGCTTATGTGGGAGCAATGGCGTATATAGGCAAGAATGTTCGTTTGGGCAAGGGCGTGCAAATATACCCGCAAGTCTATTTAGGCGATAATGTCGTAATCGGAGATAACACGATTCTGTATCCCGGCGTTAAGGTGTATTATAACTGCCGTGTCGGCAGTAACTGCATTCTGCATGCCGGTGTGGTAATCGGTAGTGACGGTTTTGGTTTTGAGCCGGATGCCCAGGGCGTTTATCATAAGGTGCCACAAATAGGTATTGCTGTGATTGAGGATGATGTAGAAATAGGTGCTAACACGACGGTGGATCGTGCCATGATGGGTGAGACCCGCGTTAAGAAGAACACCAAGATAGATAACCTCGTTCAAGTGGCGCATAACGTCGTGGTGGGCGAATCAACCGTACTTTGCTCGCAAGTGGGTATAGCCGGTTCAACTACGATTGGTAACCATTGCATGCTGACCGGACAGGTAGGTGTAGCAGGACATATAGAGATTGTGGATAACTGCATCTTTGGTGCCCAAACGGGAGTAGCAGGTAGTGTAACCAAACCCGGTATGTACTTAGGCAGTCCTGCCATGGATGCCGGTTTATGCAAACGCGTGTATGCCGTGATGCGTAAGTTGCCGGAGATGTATAGGAAGTTGAATTAACCAATTAGTCAAATAACCAATTAGCCAAGAACGATGAAGCAGCAGACGATACAAGAGGCTTTTAGTGTGGAGGGACCCGGATTGCATACGGGGGGAATGATCCATGCTACGTTGATGCCGGCTGAGGAGAACACCGGTATATGCATTCGTCGTGTGGACTTGGATGGTCAGCCTACTTACGAAGCTTTGGCGGAATATGTGAATAAAACCACACGGGGTACGGTATTAGAAAATGGTTCTTGGCGTGTATCTACGGTGGAACACATGATGGCAGCCCTGTATGCCATGGGCGTAACCAACTGCTTAGTGGAAGTGGATGCTCCGGAAATACCTATCTTAGACGGCAGCGCCCGTTTGTTCGTGGAGAATATACAGCGAGTAGGATTGCAGACCCAACAAGCCGAAGTCAAGGAATGGGTCGTGACCGAACCATTTGAGTACACCAATGGTAAAGGTAGTGCCATTCGTATCAGTCCATGCGACCATTACGAGGTTGCTATTCAGGTTAAGTACCCATCGGTGGTGCTCAATGAACAGAGTGCTGAGCTGAAGAACCTATCTGACTTCGCTTCGCAGATAGCTAACGCCCGCACGTTCTGTTTCTTAAGAGAGATCAAACCGCTGCTGAACTTAGGCTTGATTAAAGGCGGCGATATAGATAATGCCATCGTCATTTATGATAAGCGAATCTGGCAATGTAACATGAATAGGTTAGCCCGTAAGATGGGTAAGCCCACTATTGATGCCGGTCGATTGGGATATTTGACAGAGCTGCGGTTCGATAATGAACCGGCTCGACATAAACTGCTGGATATAGTAGGCGACTTGGCCCTGTTAGGTATGCATATTCGTGGCAGGATAGAAGCTGTTTGTCCCGGTCACGGAGTAAATACCGCCTGCTGCAAGCAGTTGCGACAATTAGTGAATAAATAAAACAAGATATGATTAGTCCATTAGCTTACGTCCATCCGGACGCTAAATTGCACGAGACGGTTGAAGTAGGACCGTTTGCGTTTATTGACAAAGATGTAGAAATTGGCGAAGGCACCATCATCGATGCCAATGCCACGGTTTGTGAACACACCCGTATCGGTAAGAACTGCCATGTCTTCCCGACGGCTATCGTAGGTGCGGTGCCTCAGGACCTTAAGTTCCATGGTGAGTTAACCTACACGTTTATAGGGGACAACACGGTGCTAAGAGAGTGCTCTACCGTGCATCGTGGCACCGCCAGTAAGGGCAAGACCGTAGTAGGTAATAACTGCCTGATTATGGCTTACTGCCACGTGGCTCACGATGTAGTGGTGAAGGACCATGTTATTATGTCCAATGCTACACAATTAGCCGGTGAAGTAGTCGTGGAAGACTACGCCGTAATCGGTGGCGGCACATTGGTACACCAGTTCTCGCATATCGGTTCACACGTGATGATACAAGGTGGTAGCCACGTCAATAAGGATGTTCCTCCATTCGTGATGGCTGCTCGTGATCCTATTCAGTTCTGCGGAATCAACAGCGTAGGTTTGGGTCGCCGTGGCTTTACTAAAGAGCAAGTAGATACGATTCAACTCGTTTATCGACTGGTGTATATGAGTAAACTTAATATGACGCAGGCTGTGGAAAAAGTACTCGCTGAGGT
Source organism: Candidatus Colicola caccequi (assembly GCA_018065205.1). Classification (GTDB taxonomy): domain Bacteria; phylum Bacteroidota; class Bacteroidia; order Bacteroidales; family Paludibacteraceae; genus Colicola; species Colicola caccequi. Next base: position 10,066 of record JAGHTR010000095.1, on the reverse strand, counting down.
GCCACAAAGTGCCGAGCGTGATTTGATTATTAATTTCATTAAAGAGTCGCCAAGAGGCGTCATTAAGGGGCTATAATATGGAAACAGAGGAAAAATCGCTCAATTTCATTGAGCAAATCGTCGAGAAAGATTTGCAAGAAGGTAAAAACGGTGGTCGTATTCAGACGCGTTTCCCGCCTGAACCTAATGGCTATCTGCATATCGGTCACGTCAAGGCTATCTGTATGGACTTTGGTATTGCAGAACGCTATAATGGCGTGTGCAACCTGCGCTTTGATGATACCAACCCCGTGAAAGAAGATACCGAGTATGTAGATTCTATTCAGCAGGATATAGCATGGCTGGGATTCCACTGGGGACAGGTTTATTATGCCAGTGATTACTTTGAGCAATTATACAACTTAGCCATTGACTTCATCAAGCATGGTATGGCGTATGTAGATGAACAGACTGCTGAGCAGATTGCCGAGCAGAAGGGTACTCCTACCGAACCGGGTGTGGCTTCGCCTTATCGTGACCGTCCCGTAGAGGAGAACTTACGTCTTTTCCAAGCCATGCAAAATGGTGAAATAGAAGAAGGTAAGATGGTATTGCGTGCTAAAATTGATATGGCTAATCCGAATATGCACTTCCGTGACCCTATCATGTACCGCATCATCACATCGCACGCTCATCATCGCACCGGTCGCAGATGGAATGTATATCCTATGTATGACTTTGCACATGGTCAGAGTGACTACTTTGAGGGCGTGACCCATAGTATATGTACGCTGGAGTTTGTAGTGCATCGTCCCTTATACGACTATTTCATCGATCGTATGATTGACTTTGGTTACCAACGTAACCCGCAGGATGTAGAGGACCGCACTCATCAGTTTGAGTTCAACCGCCTCAATATATCCTACACGGTGATGTCCAAACGCAAGATGCTACAACTGGTCAAGGAAGGTTTAGTGGCCGGTTGGGACGATCCTCGTATGCCGACTGTTTGCGGTTTGCGTCGTAGAGGATACACACCGGAGGCTATTCGTGCTTTCATCAACACCATTGGCTACACCAAAGTGGAAGGCATGATTGACTATACATGGCTCGAGAATGCCATTCGTGAGGACCAAAAAGAGAAAGCACCTCGTGTATGTGCTATCTTTGATCCGATTAAGTTAGTGCTGACTAACTACGAAGGTGCCGGAGAGGATTTAGTGGCCGAGAACATAGATGGTCATCCTGAATTGGGTACGCGCACCATGCGTTTTGGTAAAGAACTATACATCGAACGTCAGGACTTCTTAGAGGAGGCCGATAAGAACTTCTTCCGTCTGAGTCCCGGCGGTCGTGAAGTAAGACTGAAGAATGCTTATATCATCCAAGCAACCGGTTGCGAGAAAGATGCCGAGGGCAAAATAACCACCGTGTATGCTACGTATGATCCAAATAGTAAATCCGGCACCGAGGGTGGTAATCGCAAGACTAAAGCAACTATCAACTGGGTGGAATGCAATACCTGCATCGATGCTGAGGCTCGTCTCTATGACCGCTTGTTTGCTGTAGAGAACCCCAGCGCAGAAGAGGGAGACTTCCGCGATTTACTCAATCCGGACAGCCTGAAAGTGGTGAATATCAAGGTGGAAGCGTCCCTGCGTAACGAGGTGCATCCGACTAAGATAGTAGATGGCATCGCACAGGTGAACCACTACCAGTTCCTCAAACAAGGTTACTTTGTAGTGGATCCCGATACAACGGCCGATAAGTTAGTCTTCAACCGCACCGCCAGCCTGAAGGATAATTGGCAGAAGTGACAACTGAGTACTGACAACTGAGTACTGACAACTGACAATGAACGTTAAGCAGATACGAGGTAAGGACTATATCCTATGCGGATGGAGGCATAAGTACGTAAGATTGACTCCGGAAGAGTGGGTGCGTCAGCAGGTTCTGCATCAATTAGTAACGGACTTGGGTTATCCGGCTTCCGGCATTGCCGTGGAAGTGCAATTAACTACCAAACGCCGAGCCGATGCCGTAGTGTATAAACCGGACCTAACACCGGTGATGTTGATTGAATTTAAGGCTGAGACCGTCGAACTGTCACAAAAGACCTTGGACCAGATTGCCGTGTATAATCGTCAGTATAAAGTGCCATACCTACTGCTCAGTAATGGTCGGCAGATAGTGATGGCTAAAGTGGATGAGCAACAGATAATATTCTTGGAGAACATACCTGAATGGACGCAATTATTGAACTGAATGAGACGTTAGATACAACAACTTTTTATGGTTTGAATAATCGTAATATGTTGTGCCTAAAAGACCAGCACCCCGATGTAAGAGTGGTGGCGCGTGGTTATGAAGTGAAGGTGACAGGTTCGGAAAGCAGTATACAGCATTTCGAACAATCCCTTCGTGCATGCGAGGAATTCTGCATTCAGCATAATGCTCTCACCGAGGTGCAGATCCTGCAAATACTGCATGGCGAGCGTCCAGAACCTCAAAAAACAGCCAACCTCATCTTGCATGGCGTCGGTGGCAAGATGATTACGGCACGGAGCCTCAATCAGCAGAAACTGGTAGATGCATACCGCACGAACGATTTGCTGCTGGCGGTGGGACCTGCCGGAAGTGGTAAGACCTACACCGCCATCGCCTTGGCTGTTCGGGCTCTCAAGAACAAAGAAGTGAAACGCATTATCCTGTCCCGTCCTGCTGTAGAGGCAGGTGAGAAATTAGGCTTCCTGCCCGGCGATATGCGCGAGAAAATAGACCCGTACTTGCAACCCTTATACGATGCGTTGCAGGATATGATTCCCAGCAATAAACTGGAGGAATACATGGAGAAAGGTGTTATTCAGATTGCTCCATTGGCTTTTATGCGCGGTCGTACGCTAAGTGATGCCGTGGTCATCCTGGATGAGGCCCAAAACACCACCATTGCCCAACTTAAGATGTTCCTGACTCGATTAGGCATCAATGGCAAGATGATTGTCACGGGCGACCTCACGCAAGTGGACTTGCCAATGTCCCAAAAAAGTGGCTTGCGCGATGCTATTGAACGATTCAAACAGATAGCAGGTATTGCCTGTATTACCTTCACGGACAAGGACATCGTGCGCCATCCGTTGGTGAAAGAGATAGTGAAAGCATATAATACGAATGACAATGAATAAGACGTGGCTCATATTGATGCTATTGCCTACCATGGCGTCGGCACAAGGATTCTGGATGCGTTATGCCAAGAACCCTCCTGCCGCTTTTGTGGATTCGGCGTACGAGCAGAAAGAAGCGGAGCGTGAGGCTAAGAAAGTGCGGTTCATCTATGATGTGGATTTTGATTCGTATTTTGATAACCGCGAGTACTATGAAATAGGTGATCATTACCAGATTCCGCAGACGCTCTTTGCCTTCCGTCTCTCTCCTACCGTCGGCGTGCAAATAAAGGACCGTATAGGTGGCTCACATCGTTTGATAGCCGGCGTGAGATACACCCAACCTTTAGGGGGAAATTGGAAAGATGCTAATGTCGTTCCTACTGCGTATTACCATTTCAGCCATTATGGAGTTAACCTGCAATTAGGTGCCATACCCTACGAAAACCGTATACTGAGTATGCCGGACTGGTTGCAATACGATAGCATAGCCTATGCACGTCCTAATATACAAGGTGCATTAATCTCCTATCAGGATAAACGCGGTTACGCCGAGTTCATGTGCGACTGGCGCGGAGCCTTGGCGCAAGATAGACGGGAGATGTTCCGCATACTCTTTAACGGCCAGTACCAACATAAGTGGTTCTTCACCGGTGGTTTGGTCCACATGAACCATACCGCTTGCTCCGGAGACCCGGAGAAACACGCTGCGGAGTCCTTGTATGACGATGTTAACGTAAGTGCACATATAGGATTGGACTTCACGCAAATGACACCATTGGATTCGTTAGCCATTAAAGTGTCGTACATATACGGCTATGCACGAGATCGCAAGAACGAACAGTCCTTTAATATGCATGGCATGTTAGCCGAAGTCTATCTGAACTGGTGGTTCTTGGGCGTCAAAAATACCACATACGTGGGCAATAACTTGCAACCACTACGTAATGCAGATAACTTAGGAACACCTATCGGAAGCCTTATGTGCCAAGGAGACCCGTTCTACCAGGCTACTTTCTACAACCGAACGGACTTTTTCGTCTATCTGTATCGCTCCAGTTTCGTGAATTGCTACATGAGTTGGAATATGCACTATGATAACTGCACCAAACGGCTGCAACATCAACAGCAACTGATTGTGCGATTTGACCTGAATGGTGTATTACACGATAAACATGGCGCGTTATTACGCGGATTATTTGAGAAATAAATATAGTATAATGGAAATAATAACAACACCCATAGAGGGATTACTAATCATTGAACCAAAGGTCTTTCACGATGCTCGAGGGTACTTTGTAGAAACGTATAATGAACAGCGTTACCGCGAAGCAGGTATAGATGCGCAGTTCGTGCAGGATAACCAATCGTGCTCGTCCTTCGGCGTTGTTCGTGGCTTGCATTTCCAACGTCCGCCTTATACCCAGGCTAAGTTGGTATGCTGTACGCAAGGACGCGTGTTGGATGTGGCTGTGGACCTGCGTAAGGATAGCAAGACGTTCGGACAGTGGTTCAGTGTGGAACTGACCGAAGAGAACCACCGGCAGTTCTTCATCCCACGTGGCTTTGCCCATGGTTTTAGTGTGCTCAGCGAAAAGGCGGTCTTTACCTATAAATGCGATAACTTATATCACCCTGAGGCCGATGGAGGACTGTTACTGTCCGATCCGACTCTTAACATCGATTGGCAAGTGCCCACTCAACAACGAATCATTAGTGACAAAGATACCAAACATCCTTTATTAAAGGACCTGGATAACCCATTTTAGATATGAATATATTAATAACCGGTTGTAATGGTCAGTTAGGCACCGAGATGCGCAATCTGAGCGCATTGCACAGTTCGCATACGTATTTCTTCACGGATGTGCAAGAACTAGATATCACCAACCGCGAAAGTGTGCACGCGTACGTGCGCAACAATAACATAGGTGTCATCGTCAACTGCGCTGCCTATACCAATGTGGATAAAGCGGAGGAGGACGAACAGACTGCACGACTGATTAACGCTTTAGCCGTGGAGAACTTAGCCACCGCCGGATGCAGAATCATTCATGTATCCACCGACTATGTGTTCTCCGGGAATGAGCATGTGCCCTGCCGGGAAGATGACCCCGTCGCTCCGCGTACCGCGTATGGACGCACTAAGTACGAGGGGGAACAGTTGCTGATGAAGGCCAATCCTGAGGCTATCATCTTCCGTACCGCATGGCTCTATTCGCCCTATGGCAATAACTTCGTCAAAACCATGCTGCGATATGGCGCAGAAAAAGATGAACTGCGTGTGGTCTATGACCAAATAGGTACACCTACCTATGCCGAGGACTTGGCTAAAGCCATCTATGCAGCTATTGAGGCTCCACAATGGCATCCGGGAATCTATCATTTCACCAATGAAGGCGTATGCTCATGGTATGATTTTACGGTGGAAATCCTGCGCCAGGCAGCTATCTCGTGTCATGTGTTGCCTATCCTGAGTTCGGAATACCAATATAAGACTCCACGCCCACATTATAGCGTATTGGATAAGGCAAAGGTCAAAACAACATTCGGTATATCAATTCCTTATTGGACCGATTCATTACAAGCATGTCTGAAGCGACTATAAAAGACATATTAGTCTTCCTCTCTGAGTTATCTCAGCATAACAACCGTGATTGGTTTCAAGCCAATAAACCGCGTTATGATGCGTGCCGTAAACGCTTTGAAGCACTTACGCAGGAGTATATTGACGTACTGACTCAAATAGATGCTACGCTGCAAGGGATTACCCCTAAACAGTGCATCTGGCGTATCTATCGGGATGTGCGGTTTTCCGCAGATAAACGTCCCTATAAGGAGTGGTTTGGCGCCTTCCCTGCTGCACCTATGAATGATGTACCCAATAGCGCCGGTAAACATTCCATGCGGGGTGGCTATTACTTGCATCTGCAGCCCGGACATTGTATGTTCGCCGGAGGTATATGGTGCCCCAATCCGGAACTGCTCACCGCTCTGAGACGTGAGATAGTGGCTAACTATGACGAAGTGGAAGATATTATGAATACCCCATCTTGGCGCACTTTCTTCGGTGACTTTGATACGGAATGGATGCTCAAAAAAGTGCCTGCCGGATATGACCTGACCGGCATCGATGAACCGCATGCTACTCAGGTGGCGGAGTGGCTGAAACGGAAGGCTTATACCTTCTCTACACCCCTCACGGACGAGCAAGTATGCGCTCCTGACTTTATGACGCATCTCATCACTATCGCCCATGCCGCCAAACCGATGAATGACTTCCTCAACTATACCTTTGAGGAGTATAATATAAAACCTGAACGATAACGATAACGTAAACGTAAACTAATATCCGAAGTCGTCGTTCCGACGACGGTCCCATAGTTCAATGGATAGAATACGAGTTTCCTAAACTTTAGATCCGGGTTCGATTCCCGGTGGGACTACAAATAAACCAAAAAATAATCAATCATGAGAAAAGAACTTTTTAATGAAATGATGCGTATGACCATTATCAGTATGGTCATCTATGCTGTGTTATTCCTTACTTTGTGGCTGGTGGAATTTGCCCATCCCGGACTGAAAGGAGTCTTGTTACAATGGAATAATTTAGCCTTTATCGTCGGTATTCCTGCCAGTGTGTTAGGTACGGCTTATGTGCTGACTATTCGTAATCCCCGGAACTACTTCGGTTTTTATGAGGGATTCATCATGTCTGTCCTGTTGAGTTGGCAGTTTTACTTGCAGGGCAACTACGACTTAGTCATTCTGTACCTTTGTATCTTCTTGCCCTTCCAAATCAAATCATTGGTCGGATGGCGTCGTGATACACTGAAGGCCCAAGATGATGGTGGCGCTTTTTCGCCTAAGTTCTTGGGACAAAAGGGTGCCGTATGGACCCAAATAATCGCCATCCTGATTGTGGTGATCGATTATGTATTGGCTACTAAACTGATTAATAAGGACGGTTGGAGTGATAATGTGGCACTTAAGGTGGCTGCCGCCTGCACGATTGCTTCGTCTTTCTTGGCTAATTTCTGGATGATATACAAGAAGAACGACGCATGGGTATGTTGGGTGTTCTATAGTATTGCCAGTATCATCATGTTCGTCATGATTGGTAATGTGTTCTCCATCGTGCTCTTTGTTGTCATGTTGCTCGTTAATATGAATGCACAATTTGCATGGATCAAATCTACCGACTTGGATGATTTTGGTTGGGCAGGCAGTCGGGAGCAGATTGAGCAACTGCTGGAGCAACGCAATAAGATGTTGCTTCTTCGTGATGGCAGCCGTGAAGTGGTGCTGAAACGTCAAGAGCAATGGCTGCTGCGCCAATTGGAGCAGAACCGCGCTCGGCAGGAGGATTTGCTCACTACCAAGAACGCCATCGAGGTTAAGTTCGGACATATCGTTGATGTGGTTAATCGTCGCATCTTTGATGGTGAGATTGAGATACAAAATGGCAAGATCAAACGCATTACCGAGGCGGTTGTGCCGGAGAGCGCTACATATATCCTGCCGGGATTCATTGACTCCCATATCCATATCGAATCCACTTTGGTACTGCCTGAATACTATGCGCGGCTCGCTGTTGAACAAGGTACGATTGGTGTCATTACCGACCCACACGAAATAGCCAATGTATTAGGAGTGGAGGGTGTTGATTATATGATTAATAGCGGTAAGAAAGTCAATTTCCATTTCCACTTTGCTGCACCCAGTTGCGTACCTGCTACACCGTTTGAGACGTCCGGTGCCAAACTGAGCGTCAGAGAGGTTAAGGAACTGCTTAAACGCGAAGAAGTATATGGCTTAGGCGAGATGATGAATGTGCCGGGTGTATTGAATAAGGATCCGGAGGTGATGCAGAAGATAGAGGAGACGTTAGCATGTGGTAAACTGGTGGATGGACATGCGCCTAACTTGACCGGTGAGGCCCTGCAGCAGTACTTCCGGTCCGGCATCACTACCGACCATGAATGCACTACCTTAGAGGGTGCTCGTGAGCGCGTACAGATGGGTATGATGGTGCAGATTCGCGAAGGATCCGCTGCCTGTGACTTCGATGCCTTGGCTCCTATCATCAGCGAGGCTCCTGATAAGGTCATGTTCTGCTCCGATGATAAGTACCCCGATGAAATCGGTAAAGGTTATATCAACGAGATGTGCCGTCGCGCCGTACAACGTGGCATAGATGTCATGGATGTGCTTACCGCCGCCTGCGTCAACCCTGTGCGCCATTATGGACTCAACCACGGACTGCTGCAAGTGGGCGATAATGCCGACTTCATCACCGTAGATAACCTGCGTGAGTTCAACCTGTCCGAGACATATATCAATGGTAAACAAGTGGTGGCTGATGGTATCTATACCAATAAACTGCTTATTGATAAAACTCCAATGGATACCAATTATCCTAACCATTTCTTAGCCGATCCGATTACTGAGGCAGATATCCATGTGGAGCCGCAGGAAGGTAAACTCAAGGTGATTGGTTCTACCGAAGGTTCGCTGCTCACTAAACTCGTCTTGGCGGACGCTAAGGTGGAGAATGGTAATGTGGTAAGTGATACCAAGAACGATGTGCTCAAAGTCGTTTGCCTGAGTCGTCACTCTAAACAAAAACCTGCTGTCGGATTTATCCAAGGCTTTGGACTCAAACAAGGTGCATTGGCTTCCACTATCGGACATGATTCGCATAATATCATCGCCTTAGGCGCTACGGATAAGGATATCGTGGAGGCTATCAATAAGGTGATTGAACTCAAGGGAGGACTTGTGGTATCGGATGGACGTGAGTTAGTTGAACTCATGCTGCCCGTTGCCGGACTCATGTCTTACCGCGATGGAGATAAGGTGGCTCGACGTCATCAACAACTCAAGAACATCGCTGCACGTATCGGCTGCAAGTACAAGGCTCCGTTCATGACACTCGCCTTCATGTCGCTTAGTGTTATTCCTGATATCAAACTGACCGATAAGGGCTTGTTTGATGGCAATAAGTTTGACTTTACTGACCTTTGGCAGAAATAATGCGATTTGAACTCAAACACCCACAAGTGCAACTGCTCTTTGAAGATGACCAGTTGTTAGTGGTCAATAAGGAACGCGGTATACTGAGCGTCGCTACCCATCCGGGAGCGACGCAACAGACCGTCTTCTCTATCCTCAAAGCCTATGAACGACGCAAGAACCCTCGTAACGGCGTCTATGTCGTGCATCGCTTAGACCGGGAAACCAGCGGCGTACTAGTATGGGCTAAAAACCAAAAAATGCAGCAGTATATGCGGGCGTATTGGCGCGAGTTAGTTACTAAACGCACCTATATCGCGGTCGTGGAAGGTATATTGGATAAGAAGGAAGGACAGATTCGCACATGGTTGACTGAAGATAGACAGAACTATGTCACCTATTCATCTCCGGTGGATGATGGTGGTGCGTTGGCTATCACTAATTATAAAGTCATCCGAGAGAACTCGACGTATTCGCTCGTGGAACTGAACTTAGAGACCGGTCGAACCAATCAGATTCGTGTCCACATGGCTTCGATTGGACACCCTATTGTAGGCGACCGCAAGTATGGTAATGGCAATAGCCTTAGCCCGGTGGACCGCTTGTGTTTGCATGCTCAGGTGCTTGAGTTTATCCATCCTGCTACCGAACAAATTGTTCACTTTGAAAGCCCCCTCCCCAAGGAGTTCCGCAAATTACTTTAGTCAACATCTACGTTTACGTTATCTTTCATCATCCTTCTTGCGGTGTTGTCGCTTTGTACGTCGGGCGTTTGTCGGGTGTTTATAAGCCCCTGCGGCTACCCCCCGTCTCACAGCCTACAACGACGCATCCCACATTTATTGTTTGCCTGTGTCATTCCCTTCTGTAAGCGAGCTTCCATCCGGAAACGCCATTGACGGATTGGACTC
>JAGHTR010000176.1 GCA_018065205.1 Candidatus Colicola caccequi | reverse complement strand
TTTTCTTCGTAAATTCCAGTAAAATTTTTATTAAAATAGCAAATAAAGCAAGCTTTTCTTGCATATTCCAAAAATTCTTTGTAATTTTGCAGCGCAAAATGTCAAATGCCAAACAATATGCCTACTATCTTTATTCTATTTGGGTTTCATTTTATGTTCTATTCGGATGACCATACTCCGGTACATGTTCATGTGTTAAAAGATGGGAAGGAGGCCAAATATAACATTGATCCTGAAGTAGTTTTAGTCTATAATCATGGATACAAGAAAAATGAGTTGTCTATGATTGAGAGTGTGATAGAGGAGAATCAAGAAATCATCAAAGAACGTTGGCACGTATATTTTAACCAAAAATGACCACACCGCTTCAAATAAATAAAGTTTGGATAGATGACAACTTTATCTATGCCCAAGCCGTAACAGGAGAAACTGCGTCTTATTGTTTTAATGATTGGCAGTCGCTCCGCGATGCCACACTGGAACAAAGAGCCGATTATGTATTATCTTATGGTGGTATTCATTGGCCCGCTTTAGATGAAGACTTGTCCTTTGAAGGAATGTTTGAAGCTGCCGGTGTCTGCCCTCGTGGAGAAAAAGAGTGTAATGTAGTATATTTGAAATAATAACATTATTCATTGCCTATGACCAACCGGCATCGTAAAGGCGATGCATGACATATAAAATATAGCGTTGTAAGCCCAACTTGATTACTAGAAAACTTCGACACTTTTCAGTAATTATTACAATTTCAAGTACGGTTTTTGCACGCTCGCGCATTCAGCGTGAGTTTTCTGTGCGTAATTTGAAATTGTAAGGTAGTCGAAGACCTCTAGTAATCAAATGAAGCGAACGAAAGTTCACGCTTTTTTGTGTTTATTCCCTCCGGTATAGCGCAGCGGTCAGGTAAATCCGGAATATCCGACAACTACCTAGTTCAGCGAAAGCAATCTCGTCTTTCTAGAATAGCGCAGCGGTCTAAAACAACTAGAATATCTATTAAAATTAATATTAACGACGGAGAATGCCGAAAATCCGATGAAGAGTAGGCAAAAATATTCACTTTTATTTGGACATGTGAAAAATTCTTTGTAATTTTACACGCAAAAATTTTTTGGATATGAAACGTTTCTTATTTTTACAATTTTGTCTAATGGTATGCACTCTGCTTAGTGCAAGTCCTATTGAAATCAATGGTGTCTCTTATGAACTTTATGGAAATAGAGCTATGGTCACATCAGGTACGGATAATCTTCAACTTTATTCTGGCGATGTAATTATCCCTAGTCAAGTTGCATACAATAGCAACATATACACTGTCACCAAAATTGGTCGCCATGCTTTTAACGGTGCATATAATTTGACATCGTTATCTTTACCTAATACTATTGATACTATTGAGGGACAAACGTTCCAATATATGGCTCTGGATACATTAGTTATACCTTCTAGTGTTAGATATATTGGGAGTAATGTTTTGGGTTATTTAGGTAGGAAATATAATGATGGCATGATAATTCAATATCCTCTCAGCAAATTAGTGCTAAATTGTGACTCTGTAGTTCTGGAAAACTGGTTATGGGGTAATGTGCTTGGAGGAGTTACTTATGATCCTACGACCTTTGAGCCTAAACAAATAGAGTGCGAAGTGGTATGGAATGTTAGAAAGTGTAAATTAACTGAAGAAGTCGCACATATATTTAATTATGGAGGTGAGTATGTGTCTAAATTCGTGATCGGTGATAATGTAGACAGCATTCCTTCTTGTCTAATATGGAATAATGGCTCTATGCCAGTGGAAACTTTAGTAGTTGGACAAAATGTCCGTAAAATTGGACAAGGAGCTTTTAGCGGATGTAATCAAGTAAAAAACTTATATTGGAATGCACGTTATATTGAGTCAAATGAAGAATCCTTAGCATTTGGTAGTGTTAGTAATCTTAGTATTGGCGATAATGTTGGCTTTCTTCCAGAAGGTTTCTTTGAGAATAACAAACTTTTGACTTCTATTGATATTCCAGAGTCGGTTGTGGATATTGCTGCTAATGCCTTTAGATATTGTAGCAATGTAACGCACATTGCTTCACATTCTTATATTCCAGCATGGATTGATCCTACTTCTTTCAAGGGAATTTCAACAGAGCAAGATAGTATACCTATTTATATTCCAAGTTGTGCATTGGAAAACTACCAAACAAAAGGTTGGCAAAATGTTGGAACTCTAACAGAACCACCTACTGACTATGTATTAGTACTATCTTCTAACAATAATGATTATGGATATGTGAAGACAAATCAGAGATACTCAAGTTGTAATTCTGTGACGATTTTTGAAGCGATTCCTTATGAAGGTTACAGGTTCAAAGAATGGAATGATGGGGTTACTACAAATCCACGCACTTTAGTCATTGATAAAGACGAGTCTTTTATTGCAATTTTTGAGCCTGTCGCTGATGTCTTGGTAGAAGTGCCTGAATCAGCGAATATAAACAAATACATTAAGGATGGCACTCTTTTTATTAAGGGGAATGATAATAACTACACCGCCACCGGTGCTAAAGTGAAGTAATATTTTACTCACATCGGCCTTGTTCACAAAAAAGTGAACAACACAACAATTTACTATTATTAATCTTTAGCGAGGCAGAAAACAATTCGTTCTCTGCCTCGCATCCTATATGCAAAACACATGGAATCGCACCAAACAACCGAACAAAATCGTCTCAAACAACCGAATTTTGCAAAAAGGATTTGCGTATATCAAAAAAAAACAGTACCTTTGCAATTGCAAACGCAAAAATAATTATGAAAGTGAAGCAAGACATTTCAGTTGCGCCTTCTAACCATATTAAATTGTTTGAAGGTCGGCAAATTCGTTCTACTTGGAATGAGGCTGATGAACAATGGTATTTTGTAGTGGAAGATGTGGTTGCTATTTTAACGGATAGTGCAGATCCAAAGCAATATGTAAAAAGACTTAAACTGCGAGATCCTGAATTAGCAAAAGGATGGGTACAAATTGTACCTACCCTTATTGTAGAAACGGAGGGAGGTTCTCAAAAAATGAGAGTAGCAAATGCAAAAGGGCTATTCCGCATTATTCAATCAATCCCAAGCCGCAAAGCAGAACCATTTAAGCAATGGCTAGCTCAAGTCGGGTATGAACGATTACAAGAGATAGAAAACCCCGAATTAGCACAAGAGCGAATGAAAGCTTTGTTTGAAGCTAAGGGATATCCTAAGGATTGGATTGATAAACGTCTCCGTGGTATTGCTATTCGTCAAAATTTAACAGATGCTTGGAAAGAGAATGGTATTACAGAGCAACGCGACTATGCAATCTTAACAGCCGAGATTTCACGTGCCACTTTTGGAATAACACCCTCTCAACATAAAGAAATCAAGGGATTGACTAAAAAGAGCCAAAACCTGCGCGATCACATGACAGATTTGGAACTGATTTTTACGATGTTGGGGGAACGCATAACAACAGAAGTGTCTCAACAAGAGATGCCTAAAGGAATGAATGCAAACATCCAAGTCGCTCGTCGAGGAGGAAAGGTTGCCGGATTGGCTCGGAGAGCAGCTGAAGAAGAATTAGGACATAGTGTTGTATCTGAACAAAATTTTTTAAATAAGAATCCAAATAACTTATTGGAAGGTTATATTCCGAATGCGATAGAAGAAACACCTAAAAAATGACCAACGGAGTACATTGGTGAACAACACAAAAGTTTCCTCTTATTAATCCCTCGCGAGGCAGAAAACAATTCGTTCTCTGCCTCGCTTTTTTATTTGCCTTATTTGCATTGGTTACTTGGCTAATTGCCTGTGCAGTCTGCGTAATTTCCGTGTGATTACCGCCTGATTGCCGCGTTAGTCTACTAGGATATAAAGCCCATCCTTGCAAGGCACATGTATGCAGCATTCCCCCTCCGTCTTGTTCACAAAAAAGTGAACAAC
>JAGHTR010000142.1 GCA_018065205.1 Candidatus Colicola caccequi | reverse complement strand
TTGTTTAACTGCACGATTTGTCTGCCGCAGATTATAGCTGCTTTATTGGGTGGCCTTATCCTTAAATATATATGTGCGGACGCGCAGGTAGGCATGCTTGTTGTTGCCGGTGTATTGCTACTCTTTGGCGCTGTAAGTGTTGCCTTGGTAAAAGAGAAATAACAATTAGTTACATAATGCTCGCGTTTACTATCATTTTGCAAACCGAAGGATGAGCGAATGGTCAGTATACGGTGAGGGAAGGGTGAGTATAGGATGAGTTGATAAATTCAAAATAACAAAATGTTACTAAAAGTGCAAAAATACAATCAAAATGTTAACAAATAATAAATTTTATTTATCATGAAAACAAAAGTACTATTTTGCGCCATGTTGGTAATGGCCGTTATGTCGTCTTGTAAGAAAGATTACGACATAATGGGGACTATGAAAGATGTGGCGAACAAAACCGTGCGTTCTACGTACGTGAATTGGACTGTAGACTCCACAAACATGAAGTCTATAATGTCTCAGTATGTGTACCCCGCTACAAGTAACGAAGGTGCATTTCAAGTAGCTTCTGCCGGAAATGGACTGCCTATCGCTCTTTCTGAAGAGAAGGTGGTATGGGAGGATAACGGTTTTGCAGAAGGAAACCTGAATACCTTGTTAACCGCTACGCATGAGAGTGGGTTAGTAAAGAAATTCATCTTCGCTCATATGAGTTTGACGGATGAATCTCAAACGGTCTATAACTCTTCTTTGCTTAACATTTACACTACGTACAAACAAATTTATGACGAGTTCGTTCCTCTGCAAGATGTTTGGTCTTTCCGAGATACTACTAGATATATTGATACTACGAATATCACTCACACCTATCTGCGGTGGACTGAGGAAGCTTCAAAAAATATTACGTTGGACTCCGTGAATAAACTGCGTGCTTTCATTGAACAACAATGGGTGCAGGATACCATACACTGGTATAACAAGGAGTTTGGTGCATCTGTTCGTGATACAGTCTATTTCAAAGCAACAAAGAATGATCCTAATCTCTACAATGCTATTTCTGCTGTATGTACGGAGACTTCTCGTATAATCCAAAAGTATGATACTGTTGGTGTTGCTACACGTGATTTAATGAAACTTCAATTCATGTGTGATGCTGCCGGAAATCAAAAGATGATGGCTTATCAACTTTCTGAAGAATATTCAAAAGAATATTACACAAATCCTACCTCTGAGAAAGCAACAGCAACTATTGAAGAAGTGGATATTCCCGAAGGAGTTTGGTGCATGGTTAATGTGACTAATGCTAAGAAATTTGACATACTCGTAAAAGGTGATGAAAAGACCACCAAGAAGATGTATAAGAATGCTGGTTGGGCTACATTTACCCACCAAGCGTGTGGTGCTTATCGAGACATGAATATTAGTGGCTTTGATAAGAAGAAACAGACGATGACCTGCAATGAGGTTAAAATGGCTTTAGAAGTTGTTGAATAACATTTAAATCACAATAGAACAATGAAAAACTTTTATTTACGTGCAACACTAGTGCTGGTCGCAATAGGCTTAAGCCTAAGTGCCTTCGCCCAAATGCAAGTCTCCGGTACGGTGATGGATGCTGCTTTGGGAGAACCAATTATTGGTGCCAATATTATTGAAAAAGGAACTACCAATGGTACAATTACCGACTTTGATGGTAACTT
>JAGHTR010000034.1 GCA_018065205.1 Candidatus Colicola caccequi | reverse complement strand
GCAATGCCTAATCCCCAAACGGCTTTGCGGTGGGAGGTGAACCAATCATATAGTTTAATGAACGCGTTCATCAATGAATTTAATCGGTTTACGAGACTTAGCAGGGAAGTTAATACCCTGAATGACATCTTCCGGAAGTACTTCCACAATGGGTGCTACACGCAATCGAGCGCGGAAACGGTCCTTGAGGTCCTTGATGATATTCTCTTGACTGAATTGGGCAAAGGGTGATTGAGCTTGTAGCGGTTTGAGACCAATACGCACCACCACTTCATCTGTTCCAGTCTCCGAGGTGCGTACAACAATGACGTAGTTTTGTACATATTCGGCATTGTCGAGTACATCGTTAATGGCAGGAGGATAGATGGTGGTACCTTTGAGTTTAATCATGTTGTTTTTGCGTCCCAAAATAGGGGTCAGTCGATAACTATTGCGTCCACAGCGACATGGTTCGGTTACCTTAGCAGCAATGTCTCCGGTGCGGAATCGTAATAGGGGCATTGCTTCTACGCCTAGTGTTGTAATCACTATCTCACCGGGTTCTCCATCAGGAACAACACGACCATTTTCATCTACGATTTCTACAATTACCAATTCTGGGTGTAAGTGTCCGCCGCATTGATATTCGCATTCAGCAAAAGTAGAACCCATTTCGGTGGAAGAATATGTGGCATACATCTCAACTTCCGGCCATATCTGTTGGATGCGTTTACCTAAGAGGTTGAGCGTGAAATCTTGATTGCGCAAGCCTTCTCCGATGCAGATAATCTTCTTGACGGAACAATGATGATAGTCAATATTGTGTTGCTCAGCGTATTCTACCAACCGTAGAATAAAACTGGGCACGCACATTAACGTGTCCGGCTGCACGCGTTGAATTGTGTCCCATTGTAGTTCAGGTATGCCATTGCCTACACGAATAATGCCGGCACCTAATTTTCGTAATCCTAAACTATATGCCATTCCGGCAATGAAACGTTTATCCATGGTTAGCATTAGTTGCACGACTGAGTCTTCCGTTACACCTGCGGTCATAAATGATTTGTATTCATTCAGGGCTTGTCGTTCCAAGTCTTTGTCTGTATAGGCAAAGGTGACCGGTTCTCCGGTAGTTCCGGAGGTAGTACTGTAATCCACTATCTCTCTGCGAGTGCAGCATAAGAAATCGTTACTGCATCGATGTAGATCGGCCTTCTCTGTAAAAGGTAGTTGTTGTAGATCTTCCAATAGGTGAATCTTGTTAATGTCAATGTGCTGTTCGTGGAACATCCGTTGATAGAAGGGGGAGTGTTCCTGCAAATAGACTAACTGTTCGTGCAGTTTTTGTTCCTGAAAAGCCTTGATAGCTTCTACTGATTCAAATTCGATATCCATTGTATAAATTCTTTTTTCCATTGATGGCACTCTTCCGTGCCTTTAATTACTGTTGCTCCAAAACCATGTCCTCCGGTGTGGTACTGTAGGTATTGATGTGGTACGTGATGTACGGTTAAGGCAGAATCTAACATTTCACTGTTGTGGTACTTAACCACCGGGTCATCTTGACAATTAACAAGAAAAACAGGTGGGCAGTCACTACGGACGTGGTCTTCAATGGAAAGCGAGTCCTGCATGGCTTTATTCCACTGCCTCCATACTCCTAATGCTCCTCGACGGCTACGCTGATGCGTGTATGTCTTGTCACGCATCGTTACGACCGGATAGATAGGACATAAAAAAGTAGGTTTATAGTCCGTGCGGTTATATAAGTACGACAGCATCGTTAAGTGTCCTCCGGCAGAGAATCCCATTACCCCAATACGGTTGCGGTTGATACGTAGCGAGTCGGCATGTGTGTATACCCACTCCAATGCTTGCTCTACGTCCGTCAACATATCCGGGTACTTATGGCCAATGCCTAACACACGGAATCCGAACACGTATGCAGGAATAGTAGCCACCCGGTAGCGTAACACAAAAGCATTGATGCCGTTTTGATTGAGCCATGCAGCAACACTATCTCCCTCATTATGCATATCCAACCATGAGTAACTGCCGCCTGGACATACAATGACAGCAATGCCGGTGTTATTGGCAGAGTCGGTCAAGTAAGGCGTCAATCGTTGTTTGGCATACAAGCAGGTGACGGATAGTAGGGCTATAAGAACTAATCGTGTTCGCATATCCATTGTTGATACAAATGTCGTATGTTCTTGGTTCTTTCTTGATAAGTTTTGCCGTAAGTCATATCATCAGGCATGATAAGAGGTTTAACCACGGCTCGTATCTCACGAGGCTTACCCACAAAGAAAGGCTGTTTGCTTAATGCTTGCCATAGTCCGCGTAATACGATTGGACGAATGGGTAAGTGCATCTGTTCGGCCATGTAAAAAGCTCCGCGATGGAATCGTCCCACTTCGCCATCTATGGTGCGAGTCCCTTCGGGGAAGATAGCCACAGAGTAACCTTGTTCCACATAACGTTGAATACCGGGAACGATATCGTCCACGCCTTCCTCAATAGTCACTATACCTACAGCACGAGATATAAGTCCATAGAAGATATTATGGGTCACATGCGTCTTACCTACAATCACAAAATGATCGCCTAAGGCAAAGAGCATAGGTATATCTAAAAGTGAGGTATGATTGACGATGATAATCTCAGGAGTAGTTTTCGGCAGAGAGTCAATACGCAGCGAAGCATGCGGAGCAGTGCCCAGGAGAAACTTGCATCCTACACCCAATCCATGCCGGTAACGAGTCATAATCTGCGTGCGAGCAAACAAGTAATATCCCCATAACACGATATTGCAACCAATAGCAAAGAGTGCAAAGAGAATACTGAAATAGACAGTGCGGAAATAGCGACGAGGTAAACCGTAAATGACTGCCATCACACATAGAATAGTGTTGAGCAAAGAAATGCGAGCAAAGTCCCTCACCGGTCGGAAATAACTCACGCGTTCCTCTTGCGGAGGATAATAGACGCGAATAGGAACAGGAAGGATAGGTACAGACGCCCATGCAGAACAAACCAATACCACTAATTCGGCTTCGTATCGATGGGTCATGCACCTTTCTCCGCGTAGATTATCCAGCGGATAAATACGGAATCCTGTTTGAGTATCCGGTAATGACATGCCTGTTTGCACCTTGAACCAGAAATTAGAGAAGCGATTGGCGAACGTGCTGCGGCGAGGTTTATTGACATGTGTTGTACCCCGATTGCCGATGATGATGGCTTCCGGTCGAATAGCACTTAATCGCAGCATGGCAGGAATATCATCGGGGTAATGTTGTCCGTCACTATCTATTGTCAAGACATGGGTGAACCCTAATGCACGTGCCTCTTGAAAGCCTTGTTTTAGTGCATAACCCTTACCGCGATTTGTGGAGTAATACACAATATGCAGTCGCTCATCTTCAATGGCTTGGACTGCCTCCAATGATCCGTCTGTTGCACCATCAACCACTACGATGACCGGCAAGTACCGCAGTACTTGTCTAACTACGTCTGCTACGGTGCCGACATTGTTGTAAGTTGGTATAAGTGCACAAGTAGTCATTAACTATATAATCCTCCGTTGATGTTGATGCACTCTCCTGTTATATATGCAGCCTCTTCGCTGGCTAAGAAACTGACCAAAGCGGCTACTTCTTCGGGCTGACCAAAGCGGGCTGCAGGAATGAGTTGTTTGAGCATATCTTCCGGCAGACCTTCCACCATGTCTGTTTGAATGAAACCGGGAGCGACCGCGTTTACGGTGATTTTTTTCTTTGCAACTTCTTGTGCTAAAGATTTGGTAGCGGCTATTACACCACCTTTGGAGGCTGAGTAATTAGTTTGGCCTGCTAAACCTTTCAGTCCACTTAGAGATGCAATATTAATGATTCGTCCATAACGCTTTCTGACCATCATGGCTAATAAGGGACGAGTTACGTTGTAGAAAGAGAATAGATTGGTACGAATAACTTTCTCAAAATCCTCAGGCTCTAGAAAAACCATTAATTCATCGTGACGGATACCGGCGTTATTCACCAACACGGATATATACTCGTTGGGGTGTTGTTCGGTCCAATCATTTAAGGCTTGCTGGCAAGCAGTTGTGTCGGCTACATCAAATTTGAGTAACTCACCTTGTCCTCCGGCTGCAGTTATCTCATCTAATGTGTGTTGTGCTTCCGCGTCATTGCTGCGGTAATTGATTAACACATGGTAACCATCTTTGGCTAATCGTTGTGCGATAGCACGGCCAATTCCTCGGCTCGCTCCTGTAACTAATGCATACATATTTTGTTAATTGCTAATTGCTAATTGGTTAATTGTAAACCCTGCACTCATCGTAGTCCCTACTATACCGTGCAACACCAACGATTGTCCAGTCAGGTACAGTCCTTCCAAAGGGGTACGTGGCGTGATTAGTGTTGTGGCAATAGATCGGCAGTCTTTATATGTACCGTAAGCCGAACCCTTTTCGCTGCGCAGGTAGTGTTGCCAAGTTAGAGGCGTGGAACTCCAAGTCTGCACTATTTGCTCTTGTAGTTCAGGAATAGCCGTTAATGCCAAGTCAATACACTGCTTGGCTTTCTTTTTCTTTAATTGGTCATATTCATCGCCCCGCTGTCCCATAGGATGTTCGCACCAAGCCTCTACCTCCTGCCAATCCATAGGCGTTAAGATATCTATGGCACTTTGGTTAGGGTAGGTATAAATAAGGATATGATTGACGCGTTTATCGGTGTCGTTCCAAATGGTTGTTCCTGCTCGATGCACATAAATAGGTCCTTGCCGGCGGTCTGTGCGCAGTGGCTCACGCAACTGTATATTTACTGTAAAGCAACCAGGCATAGATGGTAGGTTAGTGATGCGACGCTTATATACCGGACGCATTGAACTGTTATCATCTAACAAGCGCATGGTGGCTGCCGGTTGAATATCGGATATTACGATATCGGCCTCTATACGTTCCCCGTTAGTCAGTTCTACTCCTGTTACTCGTCCGTTTGCATCTATGATACGACTCACCTCACAGCCGCATCGCAACTCGCCGTTATATCGTTTAAGTCGCTGACATAAGTGCGTAATAATTTCTTCTCCGCCGCCTTGTACTCGCTTTGTGGATGTGATGAATCCATACATAACCTCCGCATACTCGAATAAGGGCAGTCGCTGCCGGTCCATATCAATGATAATCGACATTGCCGATAATACATCTCGCAGCCGTTCATCGGTTATGGTTTGGCTCAACCACTCCCATGCATTCTGCTGCCAATAGGGTGTTGTTTGGTCCAACGGACAATGTGCAATAGTGCGCAGGGTCTGCATGTAGGTCTTAATCGCCTCTTTCTGATGTGGGAAGCATTTAGTCAAGTACGCTTGTGCTTGTCGCGCACCGCATGGTAGGTGATAACAGTTGTCACCTATGTATATCTCATGTTCCTTTACGGATTTCCAACTCAAATGGTTTAGCCCTAATTGCCTAAATAGTTTCCATATTGGAGTCCAGCGTTTCAATCCTCCTACAAAATGGCAACCGGTTTCAAAGTGCAGTCCGTTACGTACGAATGATTGCAGGCAACCTCCGGGACGGATGTTTTGTTCTAACACCGTCACGGCATATCCCTGTTGCGCCAATAGACAGCCTACTTCTAAACCACCTATGCCTGAACCTATTACGATAACGTGTTGCACGATACTTTCAGTTTTACACTTGTTGTTTCTCCTGAGGTTACCACAGCCGTCATGCCTTTTTCCGACCACGTAATATCTACATCTGCTTCGTGATGCTTATCCGGCTCCAAGGGCACTAGGAACTTACACTGCTTGATGTGATTCCAATGCACCTCTTTACCCAATGCCACACTGGCGCACTCACGAATCATTTCAATGTGGCAGGCTCCCGGAGCAATGGGATGACCGGGGAAATGACCTTTATAAACCGGGCATTGAGCAGGTAACTGCACATGAAAAAGGGCATGCCCTGCTTCTATTTGTTGCGATATAATATGATAGAAATTGGTCATTGGGGCAAGAAAATCTTTAATTCACCACTTGCGATGATGTCTTGTTTAACTTTGGTAGTGGCAATCACTAATAGTATTTCTCCTACAACAGCCTTCAGGGCTATTTGTGTTTCAATGCATTCGCCTACATTAGGCAGACGGTTAATCGTTATGTCCTTCACGTCCGCCAAAAAACCGATATGTCCGGCATCCTGCGGGTGACTCTCCTTTACGCATACGGCTACCGATTGCGCCATGTGTTCAATTAGTCCGGCTTCCATTAGTTGACCTTTGTTGGCGAACCAATTAGTATCCGTAATAGTGAGTAGGGCTGTTACCTGTTCTCCATCTATTGTGGCGCTATCCACCATCACCATTGGTGCGCGATGGGGCAGGTAAGTAAGGATATCTTGACTGGTTAGTTGTTTCATATAGCACGAATAATCAAACTCGAATTAGTGCCTCCAAATCCGAAGGAGTTATTCAGGAACGTATCAAACGGCTTATCCAATCGTTGATTGGGTATCCATAGGTGCTGACTATCCTCATCGGGAGTCTCGAAATTCAGGTTGGGAGCAATAAATCCGTTCTGCATCATCAGTATAGCATAGATTGTTTCGCTGGCTCCTGCCATCCACATCTCGTGCCCGGTCTGGCTCTTGGTTGAAGTGATAGGTACTGTCTTTTCGCCAAACACTTTATACAATGCTTTGGCTTCGCTGGCATCACCTACCGGTGTGGAGGTGGCGTGTGCGTTCACGTAATCTATCTCGCTGCGGCTAATGCCTGCTTGACGAATAGCCATCTCTAAACTCTGCACGGGTCCCTCAAAGTTAGGATTAGCAATATGGTTGCCGTTGCCCGAAAAACCGTATCCGATGACTTCGGCAATGATGGTTGCTCCGCGTTTAACGGCATGCTCATATTCCTCCAAAATCACCGTGGCTGCTCCGCCTGATGGCACCAGTCCGTCGCGGTTCTTATCAAAGGGACGAGACGCTTTGGTAGGGTCGTCCTCACGCATACTAAAAGCCGATATACCATCAAAAGCAGCGACGGCCATAATATTGGTCTCTTGTGCTCCTCCGCATATAATCACATCCTGCATGCCTTCTCTAATCAATACACTACCTAATCCAATGGCATGACTGCCACTTGCGCAGGCTGCTGAGATAGTCATATTAATGCCTCTTAGTTTAAACAGACTGCCCAAGTTCATTGTTATTGTTGAGTTCATTGACTGGAAGATGGCTCCGGCACCGCACATTGTAGTGTCATGCATCATGCGGCATCGGTCCGTGCTGCGAATAACAGCCTCTGCAGACGAATCATTGCCGTATAGGATACCTACATCGTTTTTGAGCAAGTAGTCCTCATCTATGCCGGCTTGACGCAAAGCATCTGCTGTAGCGCAATAGGCGTATTTACCTTCTTCCGGCAGGAAAGCACGTTGGTGACGGTCTAGTACGGACTTCAAATCAGGTTCAGGAACATGCGCCGTTAATATGCTGCGGAAGCCTTGGTCCCTACGACTTGGATCTGTGGTTATACCGGATACACCGTTGTACAATGCATCACGTACAGTATCCAGGTTAGTGCCTAAACATGAATAAATCCCCATTCCCGTTATTACTACTCGTCTCATAATTACTTGGTTTGCATATTAGTAAATTCAATTATTGTCTTATCTCCTCTTGGCTCCAACATCTCCACCTGTTTGGCTACACCCTTACTCGTGTAATGAATAGTCATCTTGCTAAACAGACGCTGCAGTTGTTTCTTGGTGGGAGTCAGCACCAACGTCTTGTCTTGTCGCTCAATATTAAATACACTCTTGAGCATCATAGTGTCTCCACTGGCTGTTTGCCTAATCAGTTGCAGCATTTGTGGTGGTAATGTCATGGCTTGATTGCCGTCATAACGCCATTCAATACTGTCCGGAGCAATGAACTTAAAATGTCCGGTTTGCACCATCGGTTCCACCAATGCAGCCGTATAACGGGTCTGTACGAAAGGGGATTCAGCTATCTTAAACGATGCTTGTGCCCAACTAATTAGCGGACAGCAGATTAATATCAATAAGCCTTTTTTCATCCTGCTACTAAATAACATCCTATTAAAATACATCCTATTCCTACCCATTGTTGCCAAACTACGGTTTCATGAAAGACAGCCATGCCGGCAACTGCTCCAAATACAAAAGCCAAGGCGGTAAGCGGATAGGCTAAAGAGAAGGCAAAGTGACGCAGTATATACATCCAAAGCAGTCCGGCTCCGGTCATCAATATACCACACGCCATTAACCACCAGTTTTGTAATATGCAATGCACAAAGAACCCCCACCATCCTAAACTGCGGTCCATTTGGGCTACCGCTAATTTGAGCAATACCTGTCCAGAGCAGAGCAAGGCGGATTGAAGAATAGATAATAAAATAAGTCTTAACATACGGTTATCATTTGTGCTTGTGCTATGTTAGTAGCCGCGCAGTTTGCTTTTTCCAATAGTTGTTGCCATCCGTCCGCTATCTCATCCATGGCTACGACCAGCACTCGCTTGGCCATACCACTTTGTATGGTGCGTACTGCTTCCTGATGCGCTTGTTCCCACAGATCATCCAATCCCATTAGTGTCAGGTTATAGCCTTTGCATCCAATCAGTCGTGCTAACGTAGTGGCTAAGGCGTTATTGGCTGCCATCATAAAGAGCGACGGAGACATTTCCTCCTCATTGGTAGCCTGCATTCGGTCTAATAACTGATAGGAAGGCACCATGGCTCCCCATTGTGTGGCTAGTATGATAGCATCGGGTTCACCCATCGCGGCTTGTTCAATGGCTTGCCGTGCAGCA
>JAGHTR010000009.1 GCA_018065205.1 Candidatus Colicola caccequi | reverse complement strand
ATCCAAATCTGATGGTCATCGTGATTCTGCCATTGATAAGTATTGACTACATCTTGGCACTCCGACTGAGCAGGTTCTTCGATGCGGTATTCGGGATAGATGAATACACGACGTGTCTTGACGATACGGCAACCGCAATCCGGTTGGTAAGTCGTATCACGCAATAACGTATCCTTCACATCCGACGGCGAGAAGCCTTCAACGGTCTTGATATTAGACCATGAATAGGGTTGTGCATCATCAAAGATGGGATAAGACTGATTACTATGTAAATACACCGGCAATGAATCAAATTGAGCGTTATAGACCGCTATTTCCACATTGTGCGTAGAGTCGCAATCATACACCGTTTTCCAATAGCGGGACATGGTATATTCGCCCTTAGTGAGTTTCCGGCTATTGGCAGGAATGGGTTCGGTCCATTGGAAGTGCTCGCCGTAGTAGAGGGTATCGCCTTCGTTCCAACGCACGGTATCGTCCGAGCACAGCGTTAAGGGTGCATCGTTGAAGTTATAATGAGGAGCAATAACCAGATGCAGCACCATAATACTATCGCAGCCGCCTACCCCATCGTGACAGTCAGGACAGGAGACGGTTTTTTGGTGATCTTCAAAAGTATAGACGAGGTCTGGCCAGCGAGACGAACCTTCGTACTTAAACATCTCAACGGTGCCGTTCAATAAGACAGAGTCGCCTTTCTCACGACAATAGACTTTACCCTGATTGCCATGCAGTTTACCATTAGCATCTTCCCAACGATACTTGTCACCATCACAGATGGTATCGTAGAAGACGACAACATCAGAAGTGTCGTTATAGATAGGATGCACATAGACTAAGAGCGAATCCTCGTAAGAGCAACCTTCGCCCTGTTTACCAACATATATGGTTTTACCATACCTGGTCACTCCAATCGGCAGTTTAGACCCATCTATCTTGCCGTGCACATCCACCTCTCGTTTTTCATTTTGGCATAGATAGATTGTATCGCGTTTATCTTTATCAGAAACCATGATAAGATGGAGGTGATAACGCATACTATCGCAATCGCAGTCGGGATAGCGGTCGGTAGGATATGGGAATTTATCATAGAAGTCACCAATACCGATACCTGTGGACCAATCCATAGCCGCATCATCCTTTTCAATCGTCATGGTTTTACCCGGATAGACATTCCATACGAAGGGTGCTCCTCCTTCTTGTTCCAAGCACCAATACGCCGTTGTATCTTTGGAATCAAGGTCCATGACGGTAAGGGTCAGTTTAAGTACACTGTCGCAATAATACGTGCTGAAATGCTGCTTAAAGACATTATCGTCAGGCAGTTTTCTAAAGAGGTTGTCCGTTGGAAAAGCATCTTCATAGTAGTGCGGCTTATTATCAATACTATCCTTAGGAACAACCTTGTCTAATGTTTGTGAGTGGAAGTGACTGCCGAACTGATGCGTATATAGTGAGTCCTCGCACTCAAGCATGGTAACAACTTGCTCCTGTTTAGGGAAGACATACACGCGCAAAGTGACGAGGGAGTCGCAACCATTGATAGAGGTGTAACTACGCGTGATAGGTCCGGTTTGGTCCTCGAGTTTAAGCGGATAAATGCCATGTTCCTCGTCCAATGTGGCTCCCACAGCGAATTTAAGTTCTACGCGTTCTCCATTGATGGAGTCATAGAAGACACCGCGCACCGTATCTCCTTCACAAGCCATTCTCCAAACCGTATCGTTATATATACGATTGACCCGTATCATGGTTTTGAGAGTATCTAATAATGGGGCCATGTCGGTGCATAACTGACGGGGGCGACTCATCTCCATCTGTACCTGGTAGAAAGTGAACGGATCACGTTTGGCAGGTTGTCTATCTAATTGTGGGTCCAAAATGAATTGGTACTTCCAATCTTGCTTGAGATTAGTCACTTTATCAGCACCCACCGTTTCTTCTACAATCAGTTTAGATGTCGG
>JAGHTR010000108.1 GCA_018065205.1 Candidatus Colicola caccequi | reverse complement strand
AAATAGACGTGTTTTTGTCTTCTGTTAGGAGTTTACTCATAAAAAGAAGATAAAACAGGGCTATTGAAAGGCGTCCGCTGTTTAGCCTAAAAAAAGCAAATCCTTGCGTATTTTAATAAGGACGAGGACTACCATTCCGGAATCTCCGTTCTTTTCGGGTTCTTAGTCCCTAGGATGCTAGGTCTCTAGATGACTAGCCCCCTCCCGCATGCTTTCTGCGCCTTTCTGAGTTTTTTGCGGGAGACAAAAAATCAAATTATGTCCAAAAACATATAACTTTTTCTTGTATATATCATTTTCTTTTTGTAACTCTGCAACCGAATTTGCTCAAAAAACATTCCTGATCATAACCTTGTAGTAACAAAAATTTACCAAAATTGTGACATTTTGATATTTTGAGATGAGGGAAGGATCAGGCAACGGTCAGGCAAGGGTCAGGCAAGGATGACTATCAAAATCGCGATTATCATTTTGTTACTCAAAACGCCCTTTTCTGTGCAAAGTGTCACGAATGCAATAAAATAGATTTTATTCTAAAAGACGAAAAATAACTCCATTGTTCGCCGAAAAAATAGATTTTTTCTTAAATAGTTGCAGATATAAAATATTTTTTGTACCTTTGCAGCGTGATTCGAAAAATATAATGGCAAAAGAAAACGAAATAATGATGTCAGAGTATGCTACATGGCGAGATATGGTGATTGCAGAAATTCATCATCAGCGTTTGCATACAATGATGAAGGTGAATGTGGATACATTGGCTCATTATCATTATATCGGTTCGGAAATATTGCGCAAACAGAAAGAACAAGGATGGGGTACTAAGGTAATAGATTTATTGTCACAAGATTTGCAACACGAATTTCCGATGGTGCAAGGGTATTCTCCTCGTAATCTAAAATATATGCGTGCTTTTGCAGCAGAATATCCAGATTTTCCATTTGTGCAAGTGCCGCTTGCACAAAATGAAAAAGAAATAGTGCAAGTGTCGCTTGCACAAATTCCATGGTATCATCACATTTCTCTAATGGAGAAAGTGAAAGATTTGCGAGAGCGTGCTTTTTATATAGAGAATACGGCTCGGAATGGGTGGAGTAGAGATGTGATGTTGTTACAAGTGTCTGGTAATCTATATGAGAGACAGGGTAAGATTATTTCCAATTTCAAGGATACTTTACCAGCTGTGCGGTCTGATTTAGCACAAGCGGTATTTAAAGATCCATACAATTTTGATTTTATTGATATGACGCAAGTGCAATATGAATCGGATTTGGAAAATCAGTTAACTACTAAGATTAGTGATTTTCTATTGGAAATGGGACGTGGATTTGCATTTGTTGGCAGACAATATAATGTGGTGGTTGATGGTGATGATTACAAGATAGATTTGTTGATGTATCATTTGCACTTGCATTGTTATGTGGTGGTGGAATTAAAGGTGGTTGATTTTATGCCAGAATTTATCAGTAAATTAAATTTCTACATTTCAGCAGTTGATGCTCAAATTAAGCGTCCTGAAGATAACCCAACAATAGGTTTGTTATTATGTAAATCTAAAAGTGAAACAAAGGTTAAGTATTCCTTGCGAGGATTAGATGCCCCATTAGGTGTGGCAGAATATCAAGTGGGACAAATAATGAATGATATTCACGCTTCTTTACCCACAATAGAGGAAATTGAAAATAAACTAAATAATTAACTCAAATATACAATTAACCCAAATTATTAACCCTTAAAAAAATTACGCGTATGAAAACAAAATTTTTATCGCGAATAGGGCAGTGGGATACCCCCCCTTATCTTCGCAAGTGTTTAACCTCCCTTAAGGCCCTCACCCTGCTGTTTGTTATGGGATTGAGTGTAAATGTATGGGGAGCAGAAAAAACGCTTATTATTGATGGCTCTAAACTTACAGGTACTGCCACGACAGCGGCAACAAATTACACTTATGGTGACTTTACAATCACTATGAGCGATGGCGCAAAGTCGCAATCCTCTTCTGGAGACAATAAGTTTGCCGATAATGCGATTCTCATTGGTAAAAGTGGAAAGTATATTTACAACAAGACTCCATTTGGAAAAAAGATTACCAAATTTGAATTGTATGCAAATAAAGGTGCTTCGACAAAAGTAAGTGTGGGTGTTCTTTTTAGCACCACCGCTATTTCTGCTTATGCAACGGGAACAAATACTTATACCGCTACTCTTTCTACTGTAGATAAAGTTTATGATTGTTCTTCTAAAATTCCAGACGGAGCCAAATATTTTTGGTATCAAGTTACCAATTCCAATAACTCACAAGTAATGTTTAGAGTTACTTATGAAGAAGAGGAAGAGGATCCAACCAAACCTTCTCTCTCCGTTTCTCCTGCAACCATTGACTTTGGTACAGTTTACCAAAATGCAGAGATTGATGCAAAACAAGTTGAGGTTACTTTTGCTAACTTGACAACCAATGATGTAGCTGCTGCTATTTCCGGTTCTGCATTTAGCATAGACAAAACTGGTTCTTTCACTTCTGGTGACAAAATTACAATCACTCCTTCTACCGCTACTCTTGACGAATATGAGGAGACTTTGACCCTTTCCGCTACTGGCGTAGATGATCAAACGGTTACTATTAAAATGAATGTTGTTGAGGCTCCTGTTTTAGTGACCTACAATAAAGTTACATCTGTTGATGACTTGGCAGAAGGTGATGTTATCGTATTGGCAAGTAGTACTACTGCTTATGGTGTGGCTCCTACGGATAATCATACTTATATTGATGCAAAGAAATTTGCAGAATCAAGTGCCACTCTTACGGACAATGTCCTAAAAGCTGCTGATGCTTACGAACTAACTCTCGCTAAGAGCGGAGATAATTGGACAATGACAAGTGCTGATGGTATAGTGGGTACAACGGCTGCTAAGAAGATGACTTTTGGTAGCACAGCAAGCGGTAATGTTACCACATGGTCAATCTCTATTGATGCTAGTGCTAATGCTTCTATCACAAGCACAACATCTACTTATGGCACGATTAAGTACAACAGTACTTCTCCTCGCTTCTTGAACTATGCTTCTGGTCAGACGGATATTCAAATTTTCAAAAAAGAAACTTCTGCCGTTTACTCAGCTATTACTTTGGCTACTTGCGAAAACGGTTCTGTTTCGCAAACTGGTGCTGCTGACTTAACTTCCGTTGCTTCCGGCACAGAGATTACGTTGGGCAACACTCCTAATGCTGGTTACACATTAGACGAATACGAAGTGTACAAGACAGGCGATGCTACTACAAAAGTGACCATTACCGATGGCAAATTCAAAATGCCTGCTTATGATGTAACCGTTTCTGCAACCTTCAAAGTAGCTAAAGTGCTGAATTCAGTTGAAATCACCACTCCTGCTTCCAAAACGGAATATTGGGTAAACGAAGAGTTCTCAACAGATGGCCTTGTTCTTACGGCTCACTTTGCAGATGGTGATGAGGTTGTTACTCCTACCTCCATCACAACTCCTGATATGACTACTGCTGGTGAAAAGACAATTACCGTTTCCTTCACCGAAGGTACAACTACCAAATCCGATGAATATACCATCACGGTTAAGGCAATTGAGAATACCAAAGAAACTGCTTATACCGTAGCAGAGGCAATCGCTCTGATTGATGCTAATCCTGCTGGACTGGCTACTGCCAATGTATATGTGAAGGGTATTGTAAGTACTATGATTTCAACCTATCTCCCAGCAGGTGGTGGTTATCTCAACTATTATGTTTCTGAAGATGGACAAACAACTTCTCAAGAATTTGAGTTCTATCAAAACTATAAAAACTCTAACTTAGATAAGTGGACTTCTTTACAAGATGTTCAAATTGGAGCTCAAGTTATTGGTTATGGCACTTTAACTAAGTATGGTGAAACGTATGAATTTAATAAAAACAACTACCTTGTTTCATACATTGCTCCTGAGAATCCTAAAACAACGGCTACTATCACGTTGAGTGACTATGTAACCTCTTTAGCTACAGACGAAGCTGCTGACGAAGTAACGATTACCTACAATGGCGATGGAACTTTATCTGCCGAGTCAAGTAATACCGCTGTTGCTACGGCTGCTATTGTTGAGGGTAAATTAGTTGTAACGCCAGTTGCTGCTGGTTCCGCCACTATTACAGTTTCTGCTACTGAAACAGAAGAATACACGGCTGCTACTAAGTCTTATAACTTAACCGTTACTGCAGGTTTGACTGCTGCTGCTCTGCCATTTGAATTTGATGGTGGCAAAAATGACATCAACCCTGCCAATGGTATAAAGGCTGATGGCCTTGCTAACGATTATAGCGCATCTCCCAAATTGAAATTTGATGGAGAAGGTGACTATGTCTTGGTTAAAATTGCAAGCAAGGCAGCTCAGGTATCTTACAAGATTAAAGGTGCTCCCGGTTCCGGTGATTGGTCGGGACAATTTGACGTACTCGAATCGGCTGACGGTACGGCTTATACTACCGTGGCTTCACATACGGAACTTGCGACAAGTGCAGAAACAAAGACTCACGATTTGTTAGAGGGAACACGCTATATTAAGTTTGTTTTCACTACAAAGAATAATGGTAACGTGGCATTAGGCGCAATCAATATCGTTGCTACGAAGCCAAAGGTTGACCCCGAGTTCACAATTGCTAACGTGGATGTAGTGGTTGAAGATATGGCAGCGTTGCAGATTACTACCAATAGCGATGGTGCTGTAACTTACACCATTGATCCTGATAACGAAGGCATCGAAATCGACGGTGACGTTGTTTATGCTTATACCGAAGGTACTTATACCGTAACTGCAAACAAAGCAGAAACCGAAACATATAATGCTGCGCAAACTACATTTACAGTATCTGTTTCTTCTGTCGCTTACAAGACGGTTGAAGTATCTACCTTCTCCGCAGTTAATGGTGGTTTGTTAGAATTAGGTCAATTCCACTCCTACAAGGGTGAAGCTGGTACGGCTCCTGCTGTTAGTGATGGTCAAATACGTCTGTATCAAAACGGTGGCTATATCACGATTAGTGCGCTGCCCGGTTTGAAGATTGCTAAGATTGACATCACTACGGCTATGGCTACATCGTATAATTATAAGGTAGATGCTGCTGAAGAGTATGCGTTAACAGATGCTGCTGCCTTGGCGAAAGATGCAACGGCTAATATCGCAGGTCTGACTGCTGATAGCGTTCGTATCTACTGCTTGGGTACTGACAAGAACTCACGTTTCTATGTTTCATATCTCAAAGTTTATTACGCAGGTGAGTTAGAGACCGTTTCTGCTCTCGCAGTTGATGGTGCCACAAAAACCGAATATGAGGTTAATGATGAGGTTGATCATACCGGTGCCGTAGTTACTGCTACATTTGCTACTGCAGGTGATGTAGATGTTACTCTCAACTCTACTTTCACCGATCCAGACATGAGCACTTCCGGCACGAAGCAAGTGACTGCTAATTTTGCAGAACAAACAGCAACGTATGACATTACCATTGCTGCCGAAACTCCTGAAATCACAGTTGATGTTACCTCCGTTGCCTTTGGTACGGTTGCTCAAAACGATGAAGTTGATGCTAAGACCGTTGCTGTTACGCTCAAGGCTATTGCTGAAGCTACTGTAGCTGTTACTGGCGATGCAAGTGCATTCGATGTTACTCCTGCTTCCTTAACCGAAAGTGGCAATATCACCATTACTCCGGTTACTACAGCCGCTGGTGAGTTTACTGCTACTATCACCATCTCTGCTGATGGCGCAATCGCTGACATCGTTTTGCCCGTTACATTATTTGTTGAGGCTCCTGAAACCTGCGATGGCACAGATGACTTTGCAACATCGGAGAATAAAAATGCGAGTGATTACAAAGAGCGTACTACAACCGCAGGTTGGAGCGCAGTCAATGCGGCTCGCACTACGATTAGTGATAATGTATTCTTCACCATCAATGGTAAGACCTCTGCTGTAGGTGTCATCACTTCTCCTGAATTGGAAGATGGTATCGCTTCTCTCAAGATTCGTTATGCAAACACATTCCAAGAAACCAAGGGCGTAAGCTTCCGCGTTGATATTAAACAAGGCGAAGATGTGGTTAAGACCTACACGATTACCAAGGAAAATGCTGAGGTTGAGGAAGATGTGGTTTATGTGGAAACGATTAGCGACATCAATGTGGCTGGTACATACCAAATCATCATCACGAACTTGAGTCCGACTAGTAGCTCAAGCAATAAAGACCGTCTCTCTATCGGTCGTCTCTGCTGGACGGAATATGCTGGTGCTCCGGAATATGACGAAACCGTTCGTGAAAATGTAACCGACGGTACTATCGGAACAATGGTTTATGGGCACAATATTACTGCTATTGCTGGTGCTGTTATTTACGAACCAAACTACGTAGACGTAGATGGCAATGTATTAGAGTTTATCGAGGTTCTGCCTGAAAATACGGTTGCAGGTCTGCCTTATATCTTCGTCGCTAATGGCGAAAATGATGGCAAGGTTCAAGTTAAATTTGGTACCAAAGTTCCGGAAGATGGTTGCGAATACAAGAACCGTGGCTTGGTAGGTAATATAGACAATCCTAATCTCTATATAACATATCCGGCTTATGCTATCTATCAAAACCAAATTCGTCCGGCTAATACCACCAAGGTGGCTGTAGGTCGTGCTTATATTGCAGACATTCAAGATATATATGACCTTGACGAAAAAGTTACTGCTGCTCCGCGTCGCCGCTTCAGCTTAGGTATCGAACGCAGCATGCCGACCGGCTTTGAGACAATCATGATGGAGAAGGGTATGAACAAGGTTATCATGAATAACCAACTCTACCTCATCCGTGATGGTAAAGTCTTCAATGCTCAAGGTGCTCTTGTAAAATAAGTGTATAATTCCTATCCTAATCCATCCTCATTGGGTGGGTTAGGGTAGAAAAATGCTCCAAATTATAAAAACGATGAAAAAAATGTATAAAAACCCTCAAACTGAAACGGTTCAATTCGCAGTTGGCGAATTGATGGGTGCTGTAATTGGAGGCTCTCCAATCCCAGGCGGCGGTGAGGCTGCCGCTCCTAAACGTGGCTACCGTCCGTTCTAATGAACCCTAACTCTACTGCTCCTCAGAGCGTAGAGATTCTACTTACCAAAGCCCGCCATCCGGTGGGCTTTGGTTGTGGATACGACTAACTAAGGAATCACTAAGGTTATAACCTCTGCGTAGTTTGCGTTTGCGTTTACGTTTGCGTTAAAAAATGGCACTTTCTACCCGAAGTTGCCATTTTTATTTGCATATATCAAAAAAAAATACTACCTTTGCAGCCGAAAATCAATGAAGGGATGTCATCATACACGTTAATCAATCAACTTTCCTCCATTCTCTTTTGGGATGTGGATAAAACTCAACTGGATGTGGAGACTAATTCACAACAGTTGATTCAGCGTGTGTTAGAGTATGGCACACTACAAGATTGGAGACTTATACGAAATTATTATGGCATGAATCGTATTGTAAAGGACTGTCAACAAATGCGAACATTAGATGTTTTTGCGCTGTCTTTTATCTGCGCCATGTCTAATACTAAAAAGGAGGACTATCGATGCTATCATTTCGCACAATCCTGCCCAACACTCTGGAACTCCTAAAACAATTGTCTCAACAACCGGAGTTCGCTCCAATGCGCTTAGTTGGTGGTACAGCGTTGGCTCTCCAATTGGGACATAGACAATCTGTTGATTTGGATTTCTTTTCTACAAAACCATTTAACCAGGATGCGATTATTTCCATATTTCGTCAAATAGGGAAATATACCATCGTTAATAAAACAAAAAACATCCTGCAAGTAGAATTAAATGGTATAAAAGTGGATGTCGTTGACTATTCATGCTATGATTGGATAGACGAACCTATTTGTGAAGAGGAATTAACCTTAGCTTCGGCTAAAGACATTGCTGCCATGAAAATCAATGCCATCATTGGTAGGGGAACACGCAAAGATTTTGTGGATTTATATGTCCTGCTCCAGCACTTTTCTCTGAAAGAAATAATGACTTTCTATCATACAAAGTATCCGGATTATTCCGAATATAGAGCATTACTGAGCTTAACTTATTTTGAGGATGCGGATCAACAAAGTATGCCGATTATGTTTATTCCGGATAAATGGGAGGATATGAAATCAACCATTATAGATAATGTCAAGCAATATCAACAATAATCGCTATTGTAATGCTTAAGCACATTGGATATATAGTTCCGCTTTTGTTGATGGCAACAATGATGCAGGCTGAATCACTTCAGCCTGCTGTCTTTGCTCGTAAATCGGCAATGAACACCACCTATACATCCCTCAATAAGGCTATTGAGGTGGCGCAGGAGGCGATGCAGACTACTTCAAGGCAGAAAGATACTATCCTGCTGGTGGAAAGCGGTCTGTTGGACGAACAAGTGACTATCCCGCAAGGGGTGCTGGTGGTTATACCTTATAATGACGCGTATCGCGCGTACACGAAGAACCCTCCATATTATGCCGAAGTGGATACATCACGGTACATACGTCCTACGTGCTTTCGTAAACTGACATTGGCAGAAGGACGCACTATCACCATCGCTCAGGGTGGCATCCTGTCCGTAGTTGGAAGGCAATATTACTACGTAGGTGGCGGTCAATACGCAACCGGCTCCCCACAAGGTCCATGTGGCTACTTACAACTATTAGATAATGCTACTATCCAAGTCCAAAATGGCGGCATACTTTATGCTTGGGGATTCGTCTATGGGCAGGGTAGAGTACACGTGGAGGCTAACGGAATAATCTACGAGATGATGCAACTCAACTCATGGCGAGGTGGTGGTGTTTCGGATGCTATTACTAAACAACCATATTCCATTTATCCCTTCAATAGTTACTACGTTCAGAATATCGAAACAACCGTCATATATGACGAGCGTGCTATCGAATACGTGATGATGGGGCTCATTGCCGACGATGTGATTAACACCGCTCAAACGCG
The DNA here is from genome assembly GCA_018065205.1 of Candidatus Colicola caccequi. Classification (GTDB taxonomy): domain Bacteria; phylum Bacteroidota; class Bacteroidia; order Bacteroidales; family Paludibacteraceae; genus Colicola; species Colicola caccequi. The sequence goes on along the minus strand of JAGHTR010000108.1, from coordinate 10,953 downwards.
ATTTATTGGCTCGTCGGCGTTCCTAAACATATACGATGGCATAATAACCCGCACCTATGACGCTATTCATGATAGGATTCTTTATACTGTTGACGGAGGAATAGGTATCGCCTCTATCGTGATTCGTAACTACAAATCCATCGAGTGTGTTATGGCAATTAGCAATAATATATCCTTCCTTATTAAAGAGAATAGCACGATGGATGTGCCTTATTCCATGGCTCTGTTACCCGGCTCTACGATTGAAATAGAACCGAATGCGGTCTTGACCTTTGGCGCATGGGATAATAGGGAACATGATATATTCGTTTATGACTACGAAAATACTTGGCTCAACCGCGGCTATGCCTATCTTTGCGACCGCCATACGCCGGATTATGTGGCTACTTTGGACGATAAACCGCAAGTGCCCGAATTAACCGATGCTACCATCATCGTAAACGGCACATTAGAGTCGTATAGTGCCCTTTATACCACGCTTGGTGGGGCGCAAATAATCTCCTCTCAACAGGGCGAAGTTATCCTGCATCAAATAGGTAATCTTACCTATACATACCAAGTGCCGACCGGTACCATCACGCCCGAACAAGTGCCTGTTACACCGGCTATGTTAACCAATCAAAATGGGACGTTTACATCCACCGATAACCCCTCCGCCGGAGGACAATTTGTGTGCGTAAAGGGTACATGGTATCCCAAAAATCAAGTGCCAACAGACATGACCGAAGAGGCTTCAAAAATGGCCATTCCTTCTGCCCGAAAGTACTTCTATAATGGCCGACTTTTTATTCAAGAAGGAAATCATTTTTATTCCGTTTTAGGAAGATAATGTGTTAAAAAGTGCATGTTTGTGGTTAAATTTTGTTAATTTTGCCACAAAAATTTGTATATTCCAAATATTTGTTGTAATTTTGCAGCCGGTTTGCTTATGTGCGTACATAAGCGCACCTATATACGTGCGAGAGCAACCACACTAATTTGTCAATAAAAAAATGAAATATATGTTTAACGATTTAAAAAAAACTTGTATGAGAAAATTTTGTAAGTTTTGTTTAATGTTATTCACTTTGGCTTTAGCATTTACTAACGCAATGGCTGAAACGGTGTATTATTTTTCTGGCTCTGTTGCTGCTGGTGAAGGTGGTGCTATCTATTCTCAGGCCAATCCGGATTTGGAAGAGCAAGGGGTCGTTTCTTTAGATGGAATGGTGGGAAAGGATTTTTCGTATAAAGGAACTGATGTGTCGTATGGCTACATGACGGAAGGCGCCAAAACTCAGATGTCTTCGCTATGGGAATGTTATAATCAGCCTGCGTGTGGTGAGTACTATACCCAAGCTCGTATGTGTTTCGATGATAATGGTAACTTGCTCGCTACTCCATGTGTTCGTGTCTATGTTCAAGCAAACCCAGGTTACATCTGTTCTGGAATGACTGCGCCTTCGGGTTATACTGCCCCGACTGCCCTAACAGGAGATTATTTCCCTATTTATGCTAATGTTGCTTCACTGGGCATAATGATAGAGGCTGATGATCCTTATACTTTAATGGGACAATGCATTTTGGGTGGGTGTGCCTCAACAGATATGGAATGTATGATGGCTTGTGCCATGCCAAAAATGAATATCTTTGATTTAGGTAATTTTACTGTCAATTTTGCCAAATCGCATGTCACAGGACTCCGTTCAACCACAGTATCAACTTCTGAGGATTCGCCAACAGTGTTGACTTCTTCTTCGCAAGAGGTAGTGCTAGTTTTCGATATTGAGAACTATACTGATGCTAATGACTTTGTGGTAAAAGGTCTTCCTGCCGGATATAAAACAAAAGTTGATGAGATTGAAAATACGATTGAATACACATTTAACCTTTCCGCAACTGGTGTAGATGGCTCTTATAATAAGACTATTTCTATCCGTGGCGTGGCAGAGAATGACGCCCAACAGCAAAGCATAACCATCTATTGGAGTGAGTCTGGTCTTACTCGTAATGCTCGTTTACTACCGCTTCATTTTGAGAATGAGGACGAGTTTAACTGGATTACAGTTGAAAAAGGTTCTGGCCTCACCTACGGGGGGGCTAACCAGATTAATTATAAAGGAGAAGGAAGTAATACGTGGGTTGTGCAGTTTGATGGTACTCCTGGCGAACTCAGTTTTTCGACAGAACCCAATACCGAAACTAATTGGTGGGTAAAGGAGGGTACAACATCGTCTTGCAGTAGTACCATAACGCAAGCAGGAAACATCAGTGGCGATTATACCGTAAGTTTACAATCTTCTTCTAGGTATGTTCGTATTAGTTTTTCAGCAGGTGCTGCAAATACCATTACCAATTTCCACATTACAGCATTGTCAGGTTTTTCGGTGGATAAGACGATTCTTCCAATGAAATTGCAAGTTCCGGCTATGCAACAGGTTGTTGAGATAGAAGCTGCCGATAATTCTCTTCTTAATGTTACCTGCACCGACGAAGACTTCGCTTGCTTGTTGGAGAAGAATGTTGATGGTCTTCATGCTACACTGATAGTTACCAATAATGCTACAGTGCCCAAGAATGCCATGATTACAATTTCGGATGGCTCAAATGATGTCAATATCCCTGTATTTTCTTTCATTCCGGCTACCACTTTGCCTGTTGATTTTACTACGGATCCAGATCAATATCTCTACTACAAAATGATTTCAGGAAATGCGTTCTCTGCGTGGGATGCTAGTAGTCGTAAACTTACCTTTACGGCATCAAAGGGAACATCTCAGCGTTCTTCTACTTTCCATTTTGACGGAATTGCAGATTCAATACGTTTTGTATATGACCAAACTAAAGTGAATGGCTCTTTTTCTATTCAAACGTCTATCAATACGAGTGAGTGGAATTCTGCCAACAGCAGTACTCGCATAGTATCCGGAAAAACACTTGTTGCTGCCTACATTCCTGCTGACGCTCGTTATGTACGCATCACCTATACCAATTCTAATTTCACACAAACGGCGACCATTGAGCAGATTCAGATTACAGCTGGAGTGCCGCAAGGTTCAGGAAAATTTAAAGTAGGCTATAATTATTTTGATAAATTAGAAGATGCTCTTGCTTATGTCAATAACCACAAGGAAGAGAAACTGGTAATTGTGGCATTGGATGATTATACGTTACCAGCTGGCAACTATACTTTACCAAGTAATGCTACATTGCTTATCCCTTACTATGATGGTCAAATAGAGCCTACAGGAAAAGTACCCGTAAGCACGACCCATTATGTCACCCCCACCGTGTATCGTACTTTGACGTTGGCTAATGGCGTGAATTTGAATGTGTTTGGTACCATTGAAGTCGGTGCGGAAGACTATTGCAGTCAACCGGAAATAACAGCCGTGAGTGGTCCTTATGGTCATATTGAATTAAATGAAGGTGGTTTGGTTACCTTAAATGATGGTGCAATCCTTCGTGCATACGGATTTGTAACCGGTAAAGGTATGGTGGATGTGCATTATGGCGCAGATACGTATGAATTCTTCCAAGTTACGGACTGGAAAGGAGGCGGTGCTTCTGCTGAGATTGCCGGAGTGCTAGGATGTGATGATTGTCTTGATAAGGAAGTATTTATTGTCAACCAATATTATTTCCACAATATAGAGGTTCCAACTATTTATCGTCCCGGTTCACACGCATGGGGAGAATTGGATGTGCAGGTGTATGGTGAGACACATATCGTAACGGATGTAATGGTAATTGGTTTGAGTACTGAAAATACAATGTTTAAGATGGACGAGGATAAGGCCTCGGACAAGAATGTGTGGGTGCGTAGAACATACGACTATCAGACCGATCGTCAAATATATGAAATCAACAGTTCGGCTTATTTGGGATCAATGGTAATCTCAGCAATGGGATTTGATTTCAATTCTGCGGACTACCAATTGCCAATTACTAGTAACATGAAGATTCACTTGTTATCCGGCTCAATGGGCATTACGGAGAATACTCTTCTTCTTCCTGGTGCAGAAATTGAGGTGGACAAGGAATCTACTGTTACAATGGAAGATGGTAAAAACTTGTATTTGTTTGATGCGAATGAATGGGGTCGGTATGTATTTGCAAAGAACGGCTGGAAATACGGATCTGTGGTGAGATATTCTCCCAGTTGGAAGGGTGGTAATTGCCCTCGTTTGGTGAATAGCCAGGAAGCCATTGGTGATGCAAAAATTAATGTTCATGGTACATTCCGCGTGGATGGTAATGTATTTGTAACTGAGGGCGGTGCTAACATCTTCTCAACGAATGAGGATGCAGGTTCAATTTATTTTACGACAGAAGCCAATGACGTTAATTCTGAAATATGGCAAGTAACTGGTATTAATCCCGAGATCACATTTGAAAGTAAAACGGCAATTCCGATGTTACTGCACAATGAGGATGGTTCTTTTGCTCACACGGCAGGAACAGAAGCAGGAATGTCTTATTGCTATTTCGGAAATAAATGGCGTTTGATGACTATTGACGAGGATAATGATTGCTTCGTACATGATAACTATGGTGTATATTATGCTAAACCAAGTGGATATGTGGCTATCAATACGTCTAAAGATACTAAAGGAGAATTTGTTACCAATCCTGACCATACATTTAGCGATGCCAACGGAGATGGACGCCTATTCATATTGATGTCCAATGACATGGACTGCCAATGGTGGGAAGTTGAAATCAAAGATAATATGTATTATTGTGCCAAGAACAATAAATACTATTATTACAGCCCGGATACAGAACGTTGGGAAGAGCAAACATTTACCGTTACATGGCAGAATTGGGATGGCTCCATCTTAAAAAATGCCGATGGTGAAGATGCAATTTACAATGTTACCTATGGTACAACACCTGTTTATTTGGGAACCAATCCGACTCGAGAGGAAAGTATAGATTATACCTATGACTTTATTGGATGGACACCAGCGTTAAATCCGGTTACTGAAAATGTGGTTTACACTGCACAATTTGAGAAAAAAGAACGCAAATATACAGTTATCTTCCAGAATGAAAATGGAGGTGAGATTGAACGCCATCAATATACTCGTGGGGAAATGCCTGTTTGCTCCAATATCCCTTCTAAACAAGATTTGGAGAAGTCTTATACTTTGATTTGGGAACCTGCTATAGGAACTGTGGTAAAAGACCAAATATATCGTGCTACATTCCAAGAGAATCCTCCTGCTGTATACGAAGTCCGTTTCGTTAACTATAATGGCGACGAACTCCAAAAGGGGGATGTGGCAGTTGGTACAACTCCTGAATATATCAACGCAGACCCAACTAAACCGGCTACAGACGAATATACGTACGAATTTGCAGGCTGGTCGCCTGAATTGAAACCGGTAGATGCTGCTATTACTTATACGGCTGTGTTCAACGAGGTTCCAAATACTTATGCAATCAAATTCTTTGAGGAAGACGGAGTAACTCAGATTGGCGAAACTCAAAACCTTGCTTATGGCGAAATTCCAACTGCTCCGAACTATAGCAAAGAGGCAACAGCAGAATACACCTATACTACCGTTTGGAATCCTACTATTACGGCTGTAACCGATCTCGCTACCTATACGGGTAAGTTTATTGAGACGAAGAATAAATACACCGTAACGGTGAATGCTATCGGTTGTGTTGTAGAGGGTGCTGGTGCTTATGACTACGGAAGAGAGGTTACGTTACATATTACGGATGTTTCAGTTCCAGGATTTAGCCAAGATGCTAAATGGAAACATACCGGAAATAGTGAAGATATAACATTCAATATAGGAGGTAACGTAACTTATATAGCTGAGGCTACTCCGATAAATAATATCGTTGCAGAAATTGGTGGTGAGCCTGTAAATATAACAGCTCCAATCGAGGCTGCTTCTTTCACTATTAAAGCGAATACCAATGCATCCGGTCAAGTGAATGGTGCAGAGAATATAGAATTGGTTCCTGCTGGCAAAGCATACTTCGAATATGATTTCAATGCACAAGCCATGAAATGGTATGCCTTTGCTGTTCCATTCGTTTGCGATGCCAACACGCTGCGTAATGCTACTCGCACTTTAACTCCGGGCGTAGATTACGATATTATGCAGTATAATGGTGCTATTCGTGCTAATGCCGGCGCCGATAGATCCGCTTGGGAGTATATCTCCGACAAGGGCATCAATGTGCTGACTCCTGGTCACCTCTATATGATTCTCTTCGCTCAAGCGCAATCAACTGTTACATTCACCAAGACTGCTTCAGCAAGCATCAATTATACCGCCCCTGTAACGATGAATCAATATCCTGCTGCGGATGAATTGGATGCGAACTGGAATGGCGTAGCTAACCCCAAACTATTCTATGCTAATTTAGGTACAGGTGTTACATATGGGCAAATGTACGTAGGCGGTGAGGACCGTTACGATAAGGTTACCTTAAGTTCGACTACATTCCCCGTAGGTAAACCGGTATTCGTACAAGCCGCAACCCAATCTCAGGTGGAAGTTATACCTTCTGCTTCTTCTGCTCCGTTGCGTCGCATGCTGAAGGCTGACAAGCAAGAATGCGAAATCAACTTGATGCAAGGCAATAAAGAATGTGACAATCTGTCTATCATTATGAATGACGATGCAGAGAATCGCTACATCATTGGTGAAGACTTGGCTAAGGCCGGTGTCAGCACCAAAGTCGCTCAGATGTGGATTAACCGCTACAATGCTAAACTATGCGTCAATAGCATTGCTGCCGAAAATAAAGTGGCTATCTATCCATTAGGCATTTTCGCTCCTAAGGCTGGTGCTTACACCGTTGTTGCAACTTCTGTTCCGGCTAACACTGCCGTTTATCTGACTGAAGAAGATAACATCATTGCTGACTTGACTTCGATGCCTTATACACTCGATTTGAGCAAGGGCACGCATAACGAATTCAGTCTGCGTATGGTGGGTAAAACGCAACCATCGGTAGTAACTGACTTCCGGGAAGCCGGCATCAATGGTAAGGATGTTCAAAAAGTAATTAAGGACAATACATTGTATATCCTTCGTGCAGACAAAGTATTCAACGCTCAAGGTCAATTAGTAAAATAAATCACACGCGCATCTACGCGCATTAATATAAAGTACGATTATGAAAAAACAATATCTTATCCCTCAAGTGGATACTATAGTATTGGCAAAACCATTGTGTGACCATATTAGTGGTGGTAGTGGGACCGGTGTAATTCCTCCTTTGGATCCTGCACCTGTTCGTGGTACTCCAGGTAAGTTGTACATCTAAGGTGTTACCTACAATGACTATGCGTAATCATATCATATGCCTCATCTCGCTACTGGCTATATGGCCGGCAGTGGGATGGGCTGATTCTGCTACTTTTGGCTTGCAATCACAGCAATTGACTACTGCCTACACATCACTATCCGAAGCACTTAATAATGCTGCTGAGGCTGACACCATAGTTGTGACTGCCAGTGGTATGATGGATGAACAAGTGACTATCCCTGATGGAGTAGTGTTGTTAGTGCCTTTTGATGAGGCTAATACATTGTATTTGGACAAACCAGCAACCAAAGCAGAAACGGATTTAACCAGGTATGTTAAGCCTACTCGTTATTGTGAGTTAACATTAAGCGAGAATGCATCAATTACTATTGCGGAAGGCGGAGCAGTGTCAGTTAGTGCTAAGCAGTATATTTATCCTAGCAGAGGACAATATGCAACTGGTGCTCCTCAGGGACCATGCGGATATATTAAATTAGAGAAAGGAAGTCAGATTTATGTGGAAGAGGGAGGACGACTCTATGCATGGGGGTTCATTTATGGTGAAGGATTGGTGTTTGTTGATTTTGATGCGTGGGTATATGAAATGATGCAATTAAAAACTTGGCGGGGTGGTATATCAGAAGATATTGTTGAAGAACCTTATTTGATATTTCCATTTAATGCATATTTCGTCCAAAATATTGAGGCCAAAGTGGTTTATGCCGAGTTCGCCGTGGAAAAACTGCGAATGGGATTGATTGCTGATGGTATGGTTCATCAAGAAATAGCCGAATTTGTTGGCTCGGACGGCTTGTTGGATTTTGAATATGGTCAAATGGTTCGTACATATGATCCAGAAAAAGATTGTATGTTATTCGCTATCAATGGTGACCTTTATATTGGTTCTATTACTGTTAAGGAATATTCTTCACGTGATTATGTGATGGGTTTAAGTAGTAATTTCTCATTCCGAGTAGATAGCGGTGAACTCGCAATGCCGTTTTCAATGTCTCTCCAACCTGGATCTGAGATCTATATCGCTAAAGATGCGTTAGTTTCGCTGGGTGCAGATGATAATAGGACTCATAGTTTTTATGTATATGATTACGAGCAAGCATGGAAGGGAAAGGACTATGCATTCTCTGCAGATCGAGTAGTGCCGGATTATTCGCCTACTTTAGATGCTGCTCCTGCTATCCCAACCATCGAGGATGCTAAGATTGTCAATAATGGTACGATTGAGACCTATAGCACTTTCTATACTACCGAAGGTGGCGCAAATATATGCTCTACCGATGCCGGAATAGTAATCTTCCACCAAGTAGCCCCGGATAGCGTTACCTATCAGGTATCAGGCAAAAAGACGACACCGGAGGCTATTCAAGTAACTTCAGCACTACTCAAAAACGCAGATGGCTCTTATACCACTACTGCTGATGCTGAACAAGAATCAACCTTTGAATACAAAGATGGTAAATGGATCAATACAGCCCAAACACCATTGTCTGTGATTGACCAAAATCCGTCTATTCATCGTAAATTCATCCATAACGGACATTTATATATCCGTCATAAAAAACATATATATAATGCACAAGGAATGTAAATATATTGTATTAGCATTATTACTATCAGTTAGCCATCTATGTTGGTGTATGGGTGATAATTCTGGCTCTTCATGTGAGAATGCTATTGATATGCAAATGGGATTTAATGATTTGCAAATTCCCAGAGCCGGTACCTATTGGTTTACTGCTACGACGTATGATTTGCCGGTAGAAGTAACTTTTATACCAACTGTATTTGATGCGAATAAACCATTACAAGCTTTTGTCGATTTCACGTGCAATGGCGTGTATGATGAAGATATTGACAAAGTGGTACATGGATCATCTACAACCTTGGTACTGCCGGCAGAAATGACGGTAAATCATGTGATAGTAGATGGTAAAGATGCGTGGAGATTGTCGGTTAAAGCTCGATATCGTGAAATTATGGCCATGGGGGGAATTACTCGTGAAGTAAGAGCTTATGTTCGCGTTGAGGCTCCTAGTAGTGGTAATTCTTCTGCCGAACCGGATGTCCAAGCTCATGATTGCTTGACAAAGCATATATATGTTCAGTCGCCTGATACATTGGATATTGAAGCTAATAATAATGATACTACGTTTATTTTCCCATTTAATCAGTGGGCAGATGATAGTCTACAATTTGTATGGACCGGTCAAACAGCTCCGGCAATATTATGGTTGGCCAAAGAGGATTGTAATTTTGAACCAAGTAAAACTGACCCGAATTATAAAACTCACTATGAGGTGGCCGCTAATGATTCAATTAAATTGACCGTATCAGATATTGAGGCTCTAAGTAAGAAATATGATGGTGGCGTTTTTTATGCAAAAATAACATCAACGAGTGATGGGCAGTTTATGATAAAATCAATACCTGAGAAAAGTATTGCAGGAATCAAACTTAAAGAAGAAAAAACAGTTAAAGTTCGTGCCAACGAAGATACAGTTTACTATTTCTCTAAAGAGTGGGGGGCGATGCGGTTCCATCTTAATACCCCTAATAGAGTGAAAGCATACTTCGGTTTGACTCCTCAAATTGATACAGCAGATGCAAATACATATTTTGCTAAATATATTTTGGACTTTGATGAACGCAATAAAGAACAATATATTGAGTTGTCTGATGTGGAAATGACGGCCTTTAAGAACAAACAAAGTTCCAACGAAAACTACATTTATACACGATTTATCTCACCTGTAGAAACAAAATTGACAGTATCTTATTGGGATGCAAGCGATTGGACAAATCTTTCCTATCAGTTGCGACCCAATGATACCATTGAATTTGCAACAAGTACACAATTAAGTGACAAAATATACCGTATGCGTTATGCGGATTGGAAAGGATATGATATTACGGTTACTCGCAGTGCAAAAACAGGCAAATCTTTTCTGTTGGGTATATCTAAAAAGGAAAAGGCAGAAGACATGTCAACTTTTACCACGTCTAACGGCAAGAAAGCTTGTATAGATGGGTCATACTATGAGATGCTGTCGTCTAATCTAACTTATACATATTTGGCGGAGATTGTAGACTCATGGGAAAAAGTAAAAGCTCCCGTGGATGGTTTCTATTATTGGTACTTTAATGCAAATAAGAAAGCATTAAAAGTATGGTTTACAACAGCAAAACCACCTATGTGCGCCATTGATGGTATTGCCCAAGGGGGAGGGCATGTTGATGGCGGAGGTGTTTATAAAAGAGGAGAATCTGTGGTGTTGACTGCCGAGGCGGACGAATGCCATACATTCGTAAAATGGTCAGACGGCGTTGATACACCGGAACGCACCGTGCAAGTAACAGGAGATGCGACTTATCAGGCTGAGTTCGAATTTAAAACAACTACCATCATCGTTAGTGCCGGCAGCACCAACGGAACAGTAACAATCAAAAAAGTAGAATAAGAGTATCTATAACAATATGAAAAAACTGGTATTTATTGTAATCTCTATCTTGGGGTTCGCAGGAATGTGCTCTGCACAATGGACAACCGAATTGACGGTTAACTGCGGTGATAGAGTTCAACTAACAGCTGCTCCCAAGGAGGGCTATGTGTTTATTGGATGGGACGAGAATGGAGATGGCATTGTTGATGGCAATACCGATAACCCTCGTTACATC
>JAGHTR010000077.1 GCA_018065205.1 Candidatus Colicola caccequi | reverse complement strand
AATGCCGTCGGCGCAGAACTATAAACTGAATACTGACAACTGACTACCATAAAAAGGTGACTTTCGGGTCACCTTTTTCTATTTTTCGTAGAAAAATTTGCAAAAGTGGAAAAATTTTTGTACCTTTGCCGTTGCAAAGGAATTTGATAAGAAAAGAATAAGATATTATGGCAAGAGAAGATCAAGAGCAACGATTTAGGGCCTTCGTTCAGGGGGAGAACTTTGCCCAACGTGTGCAGAATATACATAACGGATACCCGGTCCTCGTGCGCCCTCATGAACTGAATGAACCATGGCTGCTTACCTCCGCAGAACTGCAGTCCATCGTTCGTGAATACCATCCCGACCTCTCCGCTACAGCCAGTGGCTCTGCTTGCGTCATCTTTTATGAAAAGAAAGGTCAAACCGAAGCATCTGCAAATTAAATTTGCAAATATGCAAAAAAAGTAGTACCTTTGCAGCGTGCAAAGGAATTTGATAAGAAAAGAAATAGGATAAGATATTATGAGTGAAGATATAGTTGTGAAAAATGAGATTAAGACAACATCGCTAACTTTGTTGGGTGATGTTCGTCAAATTATCAATGAAGGGAAGGCGCAAGTTGCGATGGCAGTTAATGTGGCGCTATCTGATATGTATTGGCATATTGGTAAACGTATTAATGATGAACTTCATAATGAGCGAGCGGAATATGGCGGTCAAATTGTCGCAACGCTGTCGCGACAATTGCAAGAGGAGTTTGGAGAGCAGAACTTTTCTGTAAAGAACATACGCCGAATGATGCAGTTTGCCACAGAATATCCCGATTATCAAAATGTCGCAACGCTGATGCGACAATTGGCTTGGTCTCACTTTACATTACTTATCCCGATAGAAGATTCTCTTAAACGCAAGTTTTACGAGCAGATGACCATCAATGAACGTTGGAGTGTACGCTCCCTACGTAGCCGGATTGATTCAATGCTCTATGAAAGAACAGCTATTAGTAAATTACCGGAGGAAACAATTAAAAATGATTTAGAATTGCTGGAGAGAGAGCAAAAGATGACGCCGGAGTTATCTTTTAGAGATCCGTATGTTTTGGATTTTCTTGGGTTGCATGATACGTTCTCGGAAAAAGATTTAGAAAGTGCTATCTTACGAGAGTTGCAGGACTTTATTGTAGAGATGGGCAGCGATTTTGCTTTCTTAGCACGTCAAAAACGCATCACAATAGATAACGAAGATTACTATATAGATTTGCTGTTTTATCATCGTAGATTGCGTTGCTTGGTTGCAATCGAGTTGAAGTTGGGTGAGTTTAAGGCGTCGTACAAGGGGCAAATGGAATTATATCTCAATTGGCTCAAGCAATATGATACAGCAGAAGGAGAAAATGATCCGATAGGGTTGATTCTATGTGCAGGGAAAAATGCAGAGCATGTAGAACTTATGCATCTAAAAGATAGCAATATTCGTGTGGCGGAGTATCTTACAAAATTGCCAGATAAACATATATTTGAGCAAAAACTTCAAATGGCTATTGAACGTGCCAAAAGTGTACCGAAATCGGTATAGTAAGAAATAACCCCACAACCTGCGGTGCTACGCCTTCTGCGCCTTGGATTTCTAATCGTGCTGAATGAGGGAGTAATTAAAGAACTAACGCAAACGCAAACGTAAACGAGGACGTTGTTCAAAGGAGTGTGATGTTCACAAAAAAGTGAACAAGACCAAGGTGAGGCGAGGAGAGGAGAGTGTAGAGTTTAGTGTATTGAAAAAGTTGATAATTTAAACCAACTCAACAGCCACGCAAGTGGCGCATCAACCAAACCACTCATCAACCAATCAATTAACTAAT
>JAGHTR010000059.1 GCA_018065205.1 Candidatus Colicola caccequi | reverse complement strand
AGGTGATTGCCTTGTTCGTCATACAGGGCAAGAGTATGTTCGGTGCCATCCGGTTCAAGCCACGGATAGGGGTCGTAGCGACAAACAGAATCTTCCTTGATGGAGGTGGCTCCGCCGTATATATCCACATTAGGCAGATACGCATTGTGGAAATCAACGGTTAGGGTTAGTTTAGCTCCGCAGCCTCCCTCGTTATCCCAGTTGAAGGTAGCAGTTTGTTTATCTATATCGGGATGAGCAGGATCGTACTGAAGAGTATAGCCATTGAATTTATATGGTTCGTTCTTGCAACCCTTACCATTAATCTCCAACATACCTCCGGGCAGGACTGTGAGTTTAAGCACAAAGACAGAATCCACAGGAACACCATAGGCCTTCGTTAGGAGAGAATCGTAGTAGTAGCAAACCACCTTATCGGTAATGGTGCCGAAACGTTTATTGAGTTCCAGGAACTTACCCGGAGACTCTCCCTCTCCGTTACGCCAGTTGAAGGTCACATTGGAACAGGTGGTATCTTCCGTATAGATGTAATAAGTAGGATAGATGCGAACGGTATCTTCCACTATACTATCGCAGTCAGCAAAGGTCTTGAGGGTATCACGCAGTATGACCTCGCGCATCGTACGACCGCTCAATTGAGTATAATCCACCGGATCGGTATGATTCATGTAATCGTAGTAGTGGAAATCCTGTCCGATTATGTCACGGTCATATACGCAACCATGATGGAAGATATACGTGGAATCGTTATCTCCGATGGTGACATTATGCTGATGGTAGAAACTATGCGAAATACTGATATGGAAGTAATGGGTACTATCGCATGTTCCTTGGGTATTCTTGAGATTAATCGAATCCAGCAGGAATCCTTCAGCCACAGAAGCCACTGTATCGGCAGAGACGATGCGCGTGTATGGTTCTTCGTCAACAGGATTTGCTACTTTGTCATAATCCTGACCGTAGTACAGTACAATGCCGTTTTCGCCGCGATTCCAAGTAATCGTATCATCCGAGCAGATAGCCACATAGTCAATCTGTTGGTTTAGATGCTCGGTATAGATAGGCTGAACTGTGAGTATCTGATAGAAGACAGAGTCATTGGCAGGCGTCTCGCAGTCCTTGCAACTCGTGGTAGGCATTGAATCCACCAACATGAAGACTCCGTCTTTGGCAAGGGATATCTCATTGGCTGGGTATTGT
>JAGHTR010000084.1 GCA_018065205.1 Candidatus Colicola caccequi | reverse complement strand
CGCAGAAAGATTATATTTATTCGTATTTGTTATTTGGCTACCGATGAGCAAGCTCCTCTCTATCCCAACTAACCCAAATACTAACCGAAGGCTGTGCCTTCAGGCTCGCAAGCGAGCAATAAATATAAGGCGCGGAAACATTCCACGAAGTATAATTGTTGCTCCACAGGAGCATTCTGCGGGCACAATTTTTACTTTTTTAATTCAGTTGCCAGACCTTTATACACCAACGTGTAATTATGCGTTACTGCCATCTTGGGATGGTTTTTAATGATGCGTGCCTTAGTCGACTTCATTTCTTCCGTCAGCGTCTTACTCTCTGCTCGTAGGTTTTCTATCTTTCTTAACATGAGACGATACGAGCCATCGTTATCGTTGGCAGCAAAATTATATTCGGGCTTGTCATTGATAATAAACAACTCGCCTTCTTGCTCAAACTGCTTGCCTACTCCTAAATGTAAGTTGTGACTGATGTACTCCGGTGCTACTTGTTCAATGGCTGCCTTTGCGGCTGCTGCTAATGTTTTTAACTCTGCCAAGTCTTTCCATGTTTGGCATTTACTGACTAAGTAAGCCTGCAACTCCTCGGCTGCTACCTTACCGGTGGAATGAACTTTAATTTCCATAATGATTAAATTTGTTAGTTGATATTTTGCTTTTTAAGCGCAATCGCGCTTCTTATATTCTCACTTGCCGTTACCCATCTAAGGTTACTTGCACGGTTATCAAACCTATCGCCATTGATATGATCAATTTGATTGTGGAATAAATCAGGACTACCGCATATTTCCGGGAAAGCATATGCCACGCCACGATGGACATACATGCAACCGCGATTAGCGGCACCCCGATTACTATTCGTGCCGGAACAAAGCGTTAGATATCCGCCACCTTTGTTGTGTTTGAGTTGTTGCTTATGCTGATAAGATTTAGGGGTGGCTACTCTTAACCCTCCTTGCCACCATATATACGCATGCCCGTAAGCGTCAAAGTAATAAGGATAACCTGTCTTTGTGGGAACTGCCCTAACTTCATGCAGGGTCAATCTTGATTGTAATTCGTAATTCATAATTGGCTAATTGTTGTTTTGTGCTGCAAAAGTATACTTTTTATTTGACCTGAGTGATCCGCAACTGCGGAACGATTCATAAGTGCCTAATAATCAATAACTTGCGACATAAAAAAATATGCACGGTGAATGGTGGCTTTTCCTGTGTTCATTACTAAACTTACCTGAAAGATACTTTCTTTGGGATGTGTTAGGTGATACTCATAGATTTGCATGTACGTTGGAATAGAGGTACTAAGACCTAAGGCGAAAAGCACTTTGATTTCGCCTGATGCCTGTTTTTCGAGAAGGTACTCGTAGATTGTTGTTTTCATAAAAATGTAATTTGATAGTTTAACTATAGACAAAAAAAAGTCCCATCTGAGTTTTACTCAAATGAGATTGAGGCTGTGTTTTAGCCACAAAAAAAAGTCCCGCTCACCACGTGAACGGGACTTTTTGCGAATATCTAACCGATTGCGATTCTTACTTAGGATGGAAGTAAGATTATTCTGCGGTGATATTACCACCACCGGGAATTACCGGGATGAATTTATCCGTAGGAACGGGTCCAACACTGCCAACCAATAAATCAGATGTGGCACGTACTTTGATTTCC
>JAGHTR010000018.1 GCA_018065205.1 Candidatus Colicola caccequi | reverse complement strand
AAAAAAATGGTAACTAAACGTAGAATCGCCATTGTTGCAGGCGGAGATAGTTCGGAGCATGATGTCTCCTTGAGAAGCGCAGCAGGAATTCTGTCTTTTTTGGACAAGGATCGTTATGAGGCAGAGATTATTGAGTTGAAGGGAGCAGATAAAGCCGCCCTGGAGCGTATTACGGAGTTTGACTTTGCGTACATCACTATTCATGGCACGCCGGGAGAGAACGGTTTATTACAAGGTTACCTGGAGATGATGCATATTCCCTATTCGTGCTGCAATGTATTAGCCGCAGCGTTGACTTTCAACAAGTACGCTTGCAACCATTATTTGCAGGATTTTGGCATACCCATTTCCAAGTCTATCTTGATTCGTCGTCAGGAGTGGAAGACAGAGAATGCGGAGGTTCGCGCTAAGGAGATCATTGATGAGATTGGTTTGCCATGCTTTATCAAATCAAATGTAGGCGGTAGCAGTTTTGGTTGCACCAAAGTGAAGAAAGCGGAGGATGCCGTGCCTGCTATTGTGCGTGCTTTTGAAGAGGGAGATGAGGTGATTTGCGAAGCCTTCATGAAAGGGACGGAGATTACATGCGGTGTGTATAAGACGCAAGATAAGTCAGTCGCCTTCCCGATTACGGAGGTAGTGACGAGCAACGAGTTTTTTGATTACAACGCCAAGTACAATGGTGAAGTGCAAGAGATTACTCCGGCTCGCATTCCGGATGATGTGCGAGACCGCGTGCAAGAGATGACCAAACGTATTTACGACATTGTAGGAGCACAAGGTATTATCCGTGTGGATTATATTCTGACGGAAGGTTGGGCAATTAACCTATTGGAAGTGAATACCACGCCGGGTATGACTGCCACCAGTTTCATTCCGCAACAAGTGCGTGCCGCAGGATTAGACATCAAGGATGTATTAACGGATATTATTGAAAACAAGTTTAAGTAATGGATATTAACTCCGTCATTGAGCAGTTAGATTGGCATCGTGAGCCACTGGGTTTATATGAGCCCATCGGTTACACCTTATCCGCCGGCGGTAAGCGTCTGCGTCCCACCTTATGTATGATTGGTGCTCAGATTTTTGGAGGGGAAGAGAAAGCCGTTTTGCCGGCAGCTTTAGCCTTGGAGATCTTCCATAACTTCACTTTGCTGCACGATGACGTGATGGATAAGGCCACGGTAAGAAGAGGCCGTGCCTGTGTGCATATCCGTTGGAACGAGAACACGGCAATTTTGAGTGGAGACCAAATGATGATTGAGGCATATAAACAACTGAGTCAAGTGGATGAGAAGCATTTGCCTCACGTATTACGTCTCTTCAATCAGATGGCCACTGAGATATGCGAGGGTCAGCAGTATGATGTGGACTTTGAGCAACGAGAGGATGTGAGTATAGCAGACTATATGCAGATGATTCGTCTCAAGACGAGTGTGCTATTAGCCACAGCCTTGCGCATCGGAGCCTATATAGGAGGAGCCAATGAGGAAGAGCAGAAGGCATTGTATGAATACGGCATTTGCATCGGATTGGCCTTCCAAATTCAAGATGATTACTTAGATTGCTATGGCGATCCCAAGACCTTTGGTAAAGCCATTGGCGGAGATATAAAAGAGAGGAAGAAGACTTGGTTATGGCTGACTGCTCAACACGAAGGAGGGGATCAGCAGGAGTTAGCGTCCAAGGATTATGACCGAGTTATTAATGAATATAATCGTTTAGGGGTGCCGGAATTGGCACTGCAACAGATTCACCAATTGACAGAGAAAGGACTGAGGTATTTAGATAATATTCCTCAAGGAGAAGCCACCAATCGGTTACGCAGATTAGCCGATCAGTTAGTGAATCGACAATCATAAGCACTAAATACTAATACTATGCCATACAGAAGATTACCCAACACGGATCAAGCTCGTTTAACAGCCTTACAGACGGCCGTTCAAAGAGCCAGCGAGGCTGATTTTACCGAGCAAGTACTGAATTATCACACCTTAGCAGAGGCACAGACTTTTCTGATGCAGTTTGAAGGGGTGATGCGTCAATACCACGCCAATTTCACAGATCGCGTGAATACGAACAAGCAGTATCGTCATATTGTGCAAAATGCCCGTATGTATATTTCGCACTTCATTCAAGTGCTTAACTTAGCTGTTATTCGTGGAGAAATCAAACGGAGTCAAAAGGAGTTGTATAAGTTAGATCCTGAAACGAATATTCTGCCCGATCTAAGTAGCGAAGAGGATTTGTTGGTATGGGGACAGAACATCATTGAGGGGGAGCAACAACGCACATCTATGGGAGGTTTTCCTATTTACAATCCGGCTATCAACAAAGTGAAGGTGCATTATGACATCTTTAAGGAGCAGCAATACACTCAGCAACTGCATCAGAAGAGCGATAGCCGAGTAACGGAGAACATGGTAGATTTGCGTACCAAAGCAGATGCTATCATTGTTAACCTATGGAATGAGATAGAGAATTACTACAAGCAAGAACTGCCATATGCACGAATGCGCAAATGTCAGAACTACGGAGTAATTTATTACTATCGTAATGGGGAGAAGAAACTGACTCCGGAGAGTGATCACCGCCTACAAGTAGCGAAGGACAGCGACCTGACCATCAAATTTTCTGAGTAGGTGTGACAACACGGTTCATTCGGATATCGAATAATCCGTGCGGCACGTCCTTATGCAGTTGGAAATCGTATCCAACGCCTACTTTATAAGAGTGGCGGTAACGCTTAAGGAAACGGTCATAGAATCCACCACCGCGGCCAACGCGATTGCATTGTCTATCAAACGATATACCGGGAACGATAATCATATCGATTGAACCACGATAAGCCGATGTGTTAGGTTGAGGGATACCAAAGCGGCCTTTATGGAAAGGAGTATGCGGCTCAAAGACCCTAGCCTCCATGTCATTCGTACCATGAGCGATGGCAGGATAAAGGAAAGTCTTTTGATCATGATACTGACGAACCAACTCCCGCAAGTCCACTTCGTTATGGACAGGGAAATACAGCATCACTGTTTTTGCTTCTTTGAAATGACGCGAAGCAGCAATTATATCAACAACTTTGGAGGACTGTTCAGCAATTTCTTCTTCAGTCATGATACGACGTTTCTGAGCATCCAATGCACGAAGTGCCTCCTTACGACGATGTAAACTAACCCAGGGCATCATGCCCCATAAATCTTTAAGTTGACTCTGAAAAAGCATAGTATTAGTAGATTAACGATGCAAAATTACTAAAAAATTCTGGAATATGCAAGAAAAGTTGAAATATATCGCGATTTTTTTCACAATCGGTTTAAGTTTAAGTGCCTGCCAGAAATCGACAGAGAGTGGTGTAATAGAATCCACTATTGCTAAGATTACAGCCTTTGGTTTTACTCCGGTAGATTCGCTGCCGGGATTAGGTGCAGCGTATTTCATAGTGGAAGAGTTGAATGACACCGGATTAATTCGCATGCGCAAGAATGACTCCGTACGTTACGGAACCCCTTTGACACGCATCATTCCTAAGATTACTTACCTGGCCAAGCCTGCCTCGGTAGTGGTGTACCTTAAAGACAGTATGATTTCGCTCACAGGTCACGATACGTTAGACTTCTCCATTCAGCCAATTAAAATTTGGGTGATTGCTCAGAATAAGAATTATCGCAAGTGGTACAATTTAGATGTGCATGTGCACACGGTTAATCCGGATTATTTCAATTGGGAGACATTATGCGAACAAATCACCACTCAAACGGTGGGTCGTCAACAATTGGTAGTGGTAGCAGATAATGCTTATTACTTCATCAATGATGGATTCCGTCCACGTCTTTTAGTTATGGATTTAACCACTCCCGATGCCAAGTGGGAAGAGCAAACTATAGCAGGGTTGCCCAATGATGTCAATGTACGGCAGATTTATGCAGATGATACCAGAGGGTTCTTCTATGCCAATGGTTCCTATATGTATACATCAGCAGATGGTATGAATTGGAATCAGTCTGATTTAGGAATTGATGTAATAGCTTCGTATATGTTCTTTAACGATAGCATTTGGTTAGCCGGATACAAGGATGGTCAATACGCACTCTACTCTTGGCAGGGACAGTTAACCGATCATAGCGACTTATTATCCGGGACCAGTTTACCGCAGTCGTTACCCGTAGAAGATTTTGCAACCGTACGTTTCCAAAGCACCAGTTTGCATCATCACGCTATGATTGCCGGAGGCTATAACCAAGAGGGCAAGATGGTAAATGGCAGATGGAGTTTGGAATATAACGAAATCTATAAACAATACCGATTAGTGGACTTATCTGTTTCGCAACCTAATACACCCGCCTTTGCAGAAGCTGCATTAGTTAATTACAACAACCGACTGATGATGATAGGAGGTGTATGGGAAGATCAAACACTAATTGATTCGGCATACGTATCAACGGACGAAGGCATGAATTGGGTAGCGTTGACAGACACAGCCAATCATAACTTGCCTTCCGAATTTGGGGCACGAAAACGAGTTTGTGCCGTTGCGGATGACGAGTATTTATACCTCGTTGGTGGCGAGGATCTTCACACCATTTATTCAGATACTTATCGCGGACGACTCAACAGCATCGGCTGGGATCCAATTGGAGATTAATTGGATCTTGACCGAGAAGGAGTAGCCGTTGATGTTGTTGAAGCCCCGGACCGAGAAGGTGTTGGGGAGATGGTTGTTCGTGCCGAACCACTATTGGCTACACGGCTGGTAACCGTTGTAGCGGCAGAAGCAGAACGAGTCGCAGTAGGTGTTGCGGACGTTGAACGAGTCGCTGTCGTTGTTGCGGACGTTGAACGAGTTGCAGAGGCACTACTTGCACTGGTTGAACTACCGGATCTAGAGGTCGATTTATTGATTGTTTGAGTTGTTACGGATTCTGCTTGGCGAGCACGTACGTCGGATGCATTCTGTGAACGAGAAGGAGTGGTCGTTGTAGCGGACGTTTGGGATGTAGCGGATGTTTGGGTTGCAGCAGACGTTTGGGTTGTACCGGAAGGAGAAGTTAATGACGTTCCTACACGGCGTGTAAAATCTTGCTCCGGATGCTGTTGAGCGTAGTCGTTGCGCTGCAGAGGCTGAGCAACACGATTATAATCAGGATAATGGCAAGTCGTGGGATAAGTAACTACGTGACAATAGTGGTGGTTAGACATATAGGTAGTTACATAAGCCTGGTAGTGGTTGAGGTACTGTGGTGCAGGACGATGGAAACAAGAGGGGTAATAATTCCAATACCACGGAGAACGCCATGGTTTATAGTTGCGAGAAGTGAGATAAGTATAGATGACCGGAGTAGCGTAGTAAGTAGGTTGTACGATATAGTTGGGTCCATAAATATATGGCGCACCTATTATTTGTACATACGCCTGCTTCACAGTCGAAACTTCGGCAACAATAGTAGCTACATCTTGGAACACATTAGGAGCCAAAACGGCTTGAATGAGAAAGACGTGGGCATAGCCATTAGTTGTTTCTAACACGCGCAGATAATCAATATAGCCATCTCTATTCAGGTCCAAGTTGGACAGCATATATGAAGAGTTATTAAGCAGATACTCAAAGGCTTGAACGGACGAACTTTGAGCAAAGGCAGCACCAACAGCCTGAAGGTCAAGATGTAACGATACATCCTGGCTAAGAGCAGTCACTTTGGTGGTCGTAATCGTTTGCACCTTAGGTGTAGTAATTGTGGTGGTATAAATGGGTGCCGGAGCAGGTTTAGTAACTACAACCACTTCTTGGGTTTTGATAGGTTCCGGAGCAATAGTTACGATATGCGTTAAGCAACTGCATAAAGCGAATGGCATTGCCATTAAAAGTAATGATTTAACTTTCATAATATATCTTTTTTGTTAATTATAATCTTGCTTGCAAAATTACACATGGTGTTTCCGACGAACGGAAAAACCGTATCTAGGGAAAAGGTTTCCCTTTGCGATTGCAAAGGTACAAATAAATTTGGATATATGCAAATTTATTTGGAAAAAACAAAGAACCCCGAGAGTAATCTCTCGAGGTTCTGAAAATGGCGGCTACCTACTCTCCCACAAACGCAG
>JAGHTR010000045.1 GCA_018065205.1 Candidatus Colicola caccequi | reverse complement strand
GTAATAGTCATCAGTAACTTACGGATAGCAGCCGTCGAATAACCTGCTTCGGCCTTGCTTGGAAAATCAAAATATGAGTGCGCACTACCATTGGTGATATTGACATATCCTGAACCAGTCGATTTATAGTCCGAACTATATACCGTTGATTTGCCGTCATTGGTCACGGCTAACGAGTATTGCGAGGGAGCCAACATTTCAATGCCTAATTGTGGTATCGCATTATCATCCTCGCGTTGAGCCAAGAAAAGATACGTCATATAATATTGCTTATATGGATCGTGTATATTCGGGAATTTACTATCGCAGGCGTATAACTCTGCGTGAGCATAGTTAATATCTAAGTTATTAGAACCATCATCCACTTCCTGGTCGCCTACAACGTAGAAATAGACATTGCCATATTTATTGTCGGCCCATTGTTTTTTCTCGTCTTAGTAAAAGAGGAATCGGCTACCTGAATAGCAGCACAAACGCTGCGTACCACTATTGGTCTCAATACGGATATAACCGCCACTGGCGTTGATGGTGCAGGCTGATGCTCCTTTTGCGAACTCCAAACTGTTCTTCTTGGCTTCGGCTCGGATATAGTAGCCATTGGTGCATTTGATGCTATAATCTCTTCCTTCAGCAGCCACCGTTACCACGTAGTCATCCAGGTTATCTGCTGTAATCTTACCATTATTGATGGTGGCTTCTACGTAGTTACTGGCTTCGTCCTCTCCATTCCATACGATTGCCTTAGTATCGGATGTTTGGTAAACGATTAAATATTTACCGCTCCAACCCTCTGTAGGCTTAACGCCAATGCGTGTATAGACCGTTGCTTGAAGCATAAAGGGGACAATCAAGCCCATCGCTAAAAAAAGAAGTGATTTTCTCATAGTAAAAAAATAGTTATCTCAAATTTCTTGCAAAGATATAATTTTTTTTTGAATTAGGCAAGTTTAATTGCTATTTTTGTAAAAATATTTGCTTATATGCAAAAAAAATTGTACCTTTGCAGTCAAATTAAGTTAGTATGATTACAACCGAACAACTCAAAGACGTCCAGTTACGCGCTGATAAACTTAAACAGTATTTACAGATTGACGAGAAACGCATTCAATTAGAGGAAGAAGAACTTCATACCCAGGCTCCCGGTTTTTGGGATGATGCCAAGGCTGCCGAGGCGCAGATGCGTAAGGTAAGAGGTATTAAGCGTTGGATTGAAGGATTTGATGGTGTGCGCTCCACTGTAGACGAACTGGGTCTGGCAATGGACTTCTATAAGGATGAACTGGTGACTGAAGCAGATGTGGACCAGGCTTATGCTACAGCATTGGCTGCTGTGGAGGATTTGGAGATGAAGAATATGCTTAGTCACGAGGAAGATAGTATGCCGGCTGTGCTCAAAATAGTGAGTGGAGCAGGAGGTACGGAGGCACAAGATTGGGCAGAGCAACTGATGCGTATGTATCAGCGCTATTGCGAGAAACATAATTACAAGGTGACTGTCAGTAACTTCCAGGAGGGCGATGAAGCCGGTATCAAAACGGTTACCTTTAATGTGGAAGGTGATATGGCCTATGGCTACCTGAAATCCGAGAATGGCGTGCATCGCTTGGTGCGTGTCAGTCCCTATAATGCACAAGGCAAACGTATGACCAGTTTTGCCAGCGTCTTTGTTGTGCCTTTGATTGACGATAGCATAGATATCCAAGTCGATCCGGCTGGAATCAGTTGGGATACGTTCCGCAGTTCCGGCGCCGGAGGACAGAACGTCAATAAAGTGGAATCCGGTGTACGTCTGCACTATAAGTTCATCAACTGCCTAACCGGTCAGCCGGACGAAATAGTAATTGAGAATACCGAGACTCGTGACCAGCCTAAGAACCGTGAGAATGCTTTGCGACATCTGCGCTCGCAACTCTATGAGTTGGAATTAGAGAAACGTCGTCAGGCGGCAGCCAAAGTAGAGGCTGGCAAGAAGAAAATCGAGTGGGGTAGCCAGATTCGTTCCTACGTCTTTGATGACCGTCGCGTGAAGGATCATCGTACCAACTACGAAACGCATAATGTCAATGCCGTCATGGATGGCGATATTGATGCCTTCATCAAAGCCTACCTCATGGAATTCCCTGATTAACGTCATGAAAAAACTCCTTCCCTTCATATCCAACAGGAGTCTTTGCGGACCTCTCTCTTCTTATATCTCCTCAGCCTCCCTGCGGTCTTTATTATTTATACTTTGTTATTTATTATTTAGCCCTTCTTCTCTCGCTGCTGCTAATCGTGCGGACTCGATTCCTGTTTTTCAGGGCTGTAGTGGAGGAATGTTGGTGCATGCCGGCTATTTATTTGGTTCGCAAAAGGGAGCGCCTGTTAATCCCGAAGGGATGACGATTGGTATTGGTGGTGTCGCTCGCGTTAATCTATGGAAACATTTACGAATAGGTGGAGAAGGGTATATATCTACGATGTACTCAACGGTGACGTCATGCCATAACCAATTATCCCAAGGCTCGTATGTGCGAACCGGTTGGGGAGGATTATTGGTCGATGCCTGTTGGCGATTAGAAAAAGTATGGCCATACATAGGTGCCACGATTGGTGGTGGCGCATCGCGTTACATGTATGTCTTAGATGGCAGCCAGAATGATTGGCAACCCGAAAAAGAGGCATATTTGAATAAGCAGCCGTTCTTTGCTATAACTCCCTTTGTTGGCACAGATTGGTGCGTAAGTCCAAAGATACATCTTACTTTTCGGTTGGATTGGCTAATAGCTATTCATCATAGTGAATTAGTGCAGCCTACCGGACCACGATTGTATTTAGGTGTATTATTTTGCCACTAACCCGCATTTTTATTTGTGTATTTCAAAAATTCTTTGTATTTTTGCAATCGCTTTCAATAATCAATCTGCAATAATCAATATACAATATTCAATATTATGGCTAATTTTATTAATTCACATTGCACGACGACGGACTATTCCGACCTGCGTTCCTTGCAGCCCGGTGACCGTGTTCGCGCTTACGGTATGGTGCATAATGTGCGCCTGACTAAATGGGGTGGTTTCCTTATCCTGCGTAAGGCTGAGGGATTGCTGCAAGGTGTTTTGCAAAACGAACAAACCGTTGTAGTGGACGAGAAGGGCGAGACCGTTCAAGTCAATAACATCAATCGCGAAATGGCTGTGGCTATCGAGGGCGTTGTTAATGAGGCTAAAATCAAGGATCCGGCTGTGGCTTATTCTCAGATGGAGGTCGCTATTGATAAGATTGAGATTATCTCACGTCCGGCTACTACCGAGGTCTTAGATACCAATTCGCTCAAGTTTGGCGACGAAGATGCTATGTTGCGTTTCAAGTTTGATAACCGTCACGTAACGCTCCGTAACCCTCGTGACATGGCTATTCTGCGTGTCCAATCGGCTATTAGTCAAGGTTTTGCCCAGTATTTGCTTAGTCAGGGCTTTACCCAGATTTATTCGCCTAAGATTGTGTCCGAAGGTGCTGAAGGTGGTGCTAATGTATTTAAGATGGATTACTTTGATAAGCAAGTCTATCTGGCTCAGTCACCTCAATTCTATAAACAGATTGGCGTAGGTGTTTACGAGCGCGTCTTTGAGATCGCTCCGGCTTATCGTGCCGAAAAGCATGCTACATCACGTCACCTCAATGAGTTTATCTCTATGGATGTGGAGATGGGCTTTATTAAGGGACAAGAGGATGTGATGGAGTTGGAGATGAACCTGCTGCGCAATATCATGAAGTATGTTTCCGAGCATTGCGCTCATGAACTGCAGTTACTCAATGCAGACATGCCTGCTATCCCTGATCAGATTCCTGCTTATCGTCTTAGCGAGTGCCACGAACTGTTGTGGAACGAACATCTGACCGAAGAGGATCACCGTGGTGAGGACGATATGGCTCCGGAAGAGGAACGTGCTATTTGCAAGTACGTGAAGGAGAAATATGGTTCAGACTTTGTCTTTATTACTCACTTCCCCAGTCAGCACCGTGCTTTCTATGCAATGGACGACCCCGAAGATGGCAAGCTAACACTCAGTTTTGACTTACTCATGCGTGGCTTGGAAATTACTTCCGGTGGTCAACGTATGCACGAGGAGGCTGATTATCGTCGTAAGATGGTAGAGCGTGGTATGGATCCTGAGAAATTCCATTTCTACATGGATACCTTCCATAATGGCATGCCGCCTCACGGAGGTTTTGCGATTGGTTTGGAGCGCTTGACGGCTTGTATCCTCAATATCGCTAATGTGAAGGAATGCAGTATGTTCCCACGTGACATCAACCGCGTTGCTCCTTAATAAAACACTCAGGGCCTGACCATCCGTCAGGCCCTTTTATCTACACTATTCATTATTCACTATTCATTCTTCACTATTCATTATTCATTCTTCACTATTCAATGAAAAAATTCTTATCTCTTCCCTCGTATCTCTTCCTTCTTACCTCTGCCATCCTTGTCTCCTGCCACCATTCTTCCACGGATCCGCAGGTCTCTCGTGGTACGCTTACCATGCATGAGTTATCTTCATCGTATATCAGTTCACGTACCATTCGTGTGTGGACTCCCGACGGGTATCCCAAGGATGCTCCGTACGATGTGCTCTATATGCACGATGGTCAGATGCTGTATGATAGTGCCGTGGCGTGGAATCACCAGGAGTGGGGGGTAGATGAAGTTATGCAGAACCTGCTGGATAGTGGACGTATTCGTCCTTGTATCGTAGTGGGTATTGATAATAGTGAGGATCGTATTGAAGAATATGCTCCGGATGATGTAGCGCAGTATATGTCAAGTGGTGAGCAGGCGTATGCCGTAGGCGAACCTATGGGTAATCGCTACTTGTCCTTCATGGTAAAGGAACTCAAGCCTTTTATTGACTCTACGTATGATGTGGCTACTACGGCAGAGCATACGTTTGTGATGGGCAGCAGTTGTGGCGGACTTATCTCGTCTTATGCGCTTTGCCAGTATCCTAATGCCTTTGGTGGGGCTGCCTGCCTTTCTACGCATGTCACCTTTGCGCATCCTCTGTCCTTCAAGAATCGTCCGGAAGCCATGGATGCTTATCTGACGTACTTGCATGAACGGATGCCCGAGGCCAATAGTCGGCTTATTTACTTTGATTGTGGTAATGAGACAGCCGATGAGGCGTATTTAGATATGTTTGGTCGTATTGACTCCACTATTTTGGCGTTAGGTTATGACTCGGTTCATTACCGCCATCTTTTCTTCCCCGGTGCCGCCCATACCGAAACGGATTGGCAACGCCGCCTGCATATCCCCTTGCAGTTCTTATTAGGCAATTAATCTTCACTATTCATTATTCATTATTCATTCTTCATTATTCATTATTCACTATTCAATGAAAAAACTCCTTCTTCTCCTTCTTCTCGCTTTAAGCAGCGCTCTTTATGCAGAAACCGTCACTTACGTGATGAGTGATTACTTTCCGGCAGCTACGTCCGCCAATCCTATGACTGTCACCTTAGATGAAGGGTTGACCTTACAAGCCAATAAGAATAGTGGCCAAAACAAGCCTGCTTATCTTGCAACCGGTTATTTTTGCGTCTATGCCAAAGGTTCACTCACTATTGCTTGTACCGATACCATCACCCGGATTACCTTTGGCAGTTGTGATATGGCGCAGTTAGCCTCTATATCCGCCACAACCGGAGAGATGACGCAGGATGTAGCGACCGATCCTATTTGGAACGGAGCAACTAAAGAGGTTACTTTTACGGTGAGCGATAAGGCAGAGTATTCTGCTAAAAGTCCCACTAAGGCTGGGCAACTTAAGTTTATGACATTAACCATCACCTTCGGCTCCGGGTCTAAGCCTGTTGATCCTACGGATACGGTCTTCACCAAGGCGGTGGATTATTACTATGGCACGTATGCCGGAGAAGGAGTACCGGCTAATAAGTACTATAACCACCAGTTATGGCTTACTACGCAAGGTCTGACCTTTGATGGAGAGGGCATAGAAGGCACGGATGGTCGTTCGATGCACTTGGATCTTTTTTCTGCTTCGGCGACCGACATAACAGGCACTTATACGATTGTAGATCCTATTAAGGCGGATGCTCCGGGATGTATCAATAAGAAGTTCTCTTATTATGCTTATTTCCAATCCGGTTCGTTCTATGAGCAGAAACTCACCGTTGGCACATG
This sequence comes from Candidatus Colicola caccequi, assembly GCA_018065205.1. Lineage (GTDB taxonomy): Bacteria > Bacteroidota > Bacteroidia > Bacteroidales > Paludibacteraceae > Colicola > Colicola caccequi. The sequence goes on along the minus strand of JAGHTR010000045.1, from coordinate 39 downwards.
TACTATCTCGTGCGTCACATCTACCACGTATGATATCGC
>JAGHTR010000110.1 GCA_018065205.1 Candidatus Colicola caccequi | reverse complement strand
ATGATTCCTTTACTATTCCTTTATGATTGCTTTACTATTTCTTTACGTTACTAAAAGCGTAACCTAAGGGGTACTATACTTTTATAATAACGGATAATTCTATTTTTCGCTGCAAAAATACAAAAAAGTTATGAAATGAACAAGGAAAATTGGGAAAAAATTGTTACGAAAAGTTGTTACGAGATTGTTGTTGCGAGAAAGTTGTTACGAAATTGTGCGTAGATAGGCTAAATCCTTTTGGATCTGGGCTTGGAGAGCCTCTGGGGAATCAAAACGCTGTTCGTCACGCACAAATGCCGTCAACTCAACAGTCAAGTGCTCGCCATATAGTTCGAGGCGCTCGTTCTCGTTATTGGTGTGTTTGGAAGCACCTCTGAGCCCCCAATTGGGAATATGCACCTCAACGGTCGTCTCATTCTTGCCAAACGTAGGATTAGTGCCGATATTCACCAATACCCTTATATCGGAGTGCTCGGAGGCACCGTTTACGTTTGCGTTTACGTTATCGTTTGCGTTTACATTAATTAGTCGTCCAATATATACGCCATGTTTAGGCAACAGTTTCTCCTTTGCCACTTGGATATTGGCAGTAGGAAAACCTAAATCGGTACCAATATGACGACCATGCACCACCTCGCCACTCAGCGAATAGGCATAGCCTAACATCTCATTGGCTTGCGCAATACGTCCTTCCTCCAAAGCCCGACGGATCTGCGTAGAAGAGACTGCTCCTTGGGGAGATTGACCTATCTGCAACACCTCTAAACCCACCTCTGCTCCTAATTGCCGATATTGGTCAAAGTTCATGGAAGATGTATTGGAGTGCTCTAAGCACTGCTCGGAAGCACCGAAGCGGTGGTCGTAGCCCATCAAGAGGGTAGTGACTTGGCATTGACTGACCAGCACCTGCATGAATTCCTTTGCCGTCATGTCTTTCACCACTGCAAAATCAAAGCAGAAAATCTGCTTAACACCGGTCTGACGCAGCAACTCAATCCGTTCATCATAGGTGGTTAGCAACGGAGGCTGCTCGCCCTTCGTCAACAAACGAGGGTGCGTGGCAAAGGTGATAATAGCCGATGAAGTACCATTAGTCTGTGCCGTCTGTAGCAGTTGGTCAATCAGGTAACGATGACCTATATGCACGCCATCAAAAAAACCTATTGTTGCGCTGTATGCCATTGGATGGAGTTGAAGAGGAAGATGTATTATTCATTTTATAGGTGAACGTGAGCATAATATACGTTGGCAGCGTATTGACTTTCTGATAGCTAACGTAGTTCTCACCCACCGTCTGAACGATGTTCTTGTGGTTATTCAGTATATCAAAGGCCTTCAGGGTAAGGGTGGCATTCTTCCACGTCTTATCAATGGAGGCATTCAGCAGAATCTCGTTCACGTCAGTCAGCCCGGTGTAACCGTAACGGGCCGTATAACCGCAGTCTGCCGATATATTCCATTGCTTAGGCAGGTGGAACACTACATCGCCTGTAATGGTCCAATCTAACACATGCGTAGTGTTCTTGCTATTGGCGGAGTTCATCGAGTAGGAGTAGGTGACACGACCGCGTATTCCCAAATCCACAATGTCATGCGTCAGACGCAGACTCAAGTCCTCGTTAGCCCGCACGTTACCGGTGCGACTAAGCGAACCTAACACCACTTGATTAGCCGCAATAGCCGCTTCAATATCTGCTGCTTTAGCATCATGGTTGATATACGCAATACGTTGGTTGTAACTAATCGTGGTGCGGGTGTTGAATTGCAGCATCTTATTGGCAAAGGGCGTGCTATACATCAAGTTAGCACTCACATCAAACGGCAACGACTTGGCATTCACCGTCTGTTGATAGAGTTTACCTTTCTCATCATAAATACTGTTATTCACCAAGGCATCCTTGGTCAGATTAGCCTGAATACCGGCCATCAGATTGGAGAAATTATCTTGATTGAACTTTGAGTACATCAGGCGCAGCGAGTGCCTGAACGCCGGCTTAAGCGACAGATTACCTATCGTCTCATTCATGGCGTTGGAGTTATTACGCACCGGCTCTATCTGAGTAAGCGAAGGCTGCGAGGTCGTGCCACGATACGTAATGCGAGCGTACTGTTTCTTGCCAAAGTTGTACTTAAACGATGCATTTGGACTCCAGTTCCAGGCATAGACCCATTTATCGCGATTGAGTTTGCCTCCGTAGTAACTGATGGAGTGGGTTTGACTGGGATTGAACTTAATTCCGACCGTCAGGTTAAAGTCCTGTTCTATCCATTGGTAGTTCAACTCAATTGCCTCCGAGAAGAAATCGTTCTGCAACTTATTACTATATACCGAATCGGACTGATACGTATGACTAATCGTATCCATCGTCATCTGATCCTTATTGCTATTGCGACTATTGCCGGAGAAGGTGATGGCGGTCTCTAAGAAGTGGTTACGTCCATAGATAGGCTCCACAAACGACACTTTTAGGTTGTAATTAATGGCATCATTGCCCGAATTGGTATATTGGTCCAGCGTTGTGTTATGATGCAGCGAGTCGCGGTTAAACGTGCTTGAATAGCCTTTGGTATTGGTATAACCCACTTCGGCATTCATCGTCAGTTTACGGCCGGGCTTATAGAACGAATGCGAGTAAATAGCCTTCAATCCGGTTCCTATCTGTTCCGAACGGCTATATCGCTGCTGTGTACCGTCGTTGATGCTGTCGGTCTTAATGCTATCCTGACGTGTGTACGAATAGAGTTCATTGGATGACGAATGTGAGTTAGAGTAGGTGATACGCGGTTGCAGAATCAGTTTATTGAGTGTATCTATCTGATACTCCAATTCCAAACGAGCATTTAAGTCCCAGCCTTCTTTGGTACTGGTGGTGCGATTGTGATTGCCAAAGGTGATATTCCCTGCTGAATAACTCTCTTTGTTCAACTCCGACTCGGTATCGTTATGACTGTGGTTGACGGTCACATCTCCGCCAAAGACCATGTTGGTTTGAGCATCACGTTTGTATTTTAGATGGTCATTTAGGTCAATATTGGTATTTATACCAATGTTCTCAGCGCGAGTCAGTCCTGCGTTTTGTCCGCCTAAGTTACCTCGTCCTCTTCCTGAACGAATCTCATTGGTGTTATTGGCATTCGCCATAATGGTTGTTTGGCTCTCGCCTAACAGGATATTAGTCATTAATCCTGCCGAGTATCTCAAATCGTTCTTGGCAGTCCATTTATCAAAAGCAGGGTAGATATCTGCACCTAATCCACCGTTATAATTGCCAAACACACCTTTCTTGCGGTCCGGCTTAAGGGTCAAGTTAATGATACGCTCTGTCTCATCATCTTCAAAGCCCGTTAATTGCGCCATTTCGGACTTCTGGTCAATCACCTGTATTTTCTCAATCATCTCGGCTGGGATGTTCTTAGTCGCGGACTGCACATCATTACCGAAGAACTTTTTGCCATCGACTCTTACTCCCTTTATCTGCTCTCCATTCACCGTTATATTGCCTTCCTTATCCACCTCAATGCCGTTCATCTTCTTAAGCAATTCCTCCACCATGGCATTCTCGCCCACTTTAACGGCGGCCGTGTTGTACTCAATCGTATCCCCCTTAACGGTCATCTCGGCTGCGTGGCCTTTGACTTGCACTTCTTGCAGCAACTGCACATCTTCCGCTAAACGGATATCGGGCATAATCAGATGGTCGTTCTTGACCTGAATAGAGGTTGCCGACTCAACAAAACCTAAACTGCCGGCATAGAGTTTATACTTGCCTGCAGCAATATCCGTTAGCCAGTACTCACCCTCCATATTGGCTTGTGCGCCTTGTACCATGGTGCTATCGCCGTTCTTGGCATAACTAAACAAACGGACAGCAGCCAATTCGACAGGACTGCCATCTACTTGGCTAACTACCTTGCCGCGAATCGTATATCGCTGCGCTTGTGCCATTACAAGGCACGAAAACAAAGATAATGTGACTAACAAGACGTGTTTCATTGTCTTACTGCCATTCATAACATCCTGCATCAGGATGCTCCTGCTTGCGAACTAAGCCGTTGCGGTCATTGGGATAAGCATCTATATATCTACCTATGCCGCGAGCCGGAGATACACTGTCTAAACGAAAATCAAAGTATTCGTATTTCTTATACAGATAATACACGTTCTTAAATACCGTATCTTGGTCGCCGGCGTAAGTAATAGCCTGACAACCTTCTCCTACTAAACTGTCGTTACGCAGATAACTATATTCCACTTTACCGGGGAAGGTGTGTTGCGACGTATCGGCTACGACTAAGTTATTCTTTTGTACTCCGGTGATAATGGAGTTGCATATATCTACACTTGCCGCACTATCTACCAACACAGCCGGCACATTTTCACGGTTAACTTGGTGGATATTAAGATTCGAATTAGGATAGCCAAAGAATCCGGCAATCGTTGTATATGTAATGGAGTGTTGACCGCAGCCCAAATAGAGTAGGTAGGACGCACAGTTACTAATCTCCGTGTTGATAATCGTGGCATTAGCAGACTGCATCACAACGCCATAGCCTGCGTGATTATGGATGCGACTATTCGTTAAGAGCAGTTGGGAGGTAGAAGCCTGATTGGTGGTATCGCCTACACAATAGATTCCGGTTGAACCGCCTATTATCTCAGCATAGTTAATCTTCCATTCTTGTCCGGATGCCGTAGTATCAATCAAGTATAACCCTCCCCATTGGCCACTGGCAACGCGGTATGGTACATGCTCAAATAATTTATCTAAGCGGTCGCCCATAATAGTGACGGGACGATCTAACTCTCCCTGTATATCAATGCCGCCATATACCTTGATGTTGGCTTTATTATGCATATAAAGTGTGGTGTTGGCAGGAATAGTCAGTTTGCCCTTCACCACTAACGAGTCGTAAATAAGGTAGTTGGAATCTTGTTTCAATGCCAAGGGACCATCTATCGTCATACCCTTCATACGATGTACATTCATTCCAAAGGCTTGCAATCCAATCGACTGAATAGAACCATTGACCAAGAAACGGATAGTATCAATCTCTAATGGCAATGCATTCGTTGTATAAGGGTCAATCTGAGTGCGAACAAATAGGAAAATACTATCTTTGCCGTAAATCTCTATATCGCGCAGGTTATCCAGGTTATTCTCGCCATCTATGTTGATAAAGAATTTCTCTCCTTTATCCATCCAAACACGAGATATACGGATAGCATTGGTGTTACGATTGTAAATCATTACCTGTTGAGTGGAACTGCCTATTCCCGTAAAAACCGTATCAAAGCAGACCGAGTCGCAGGAGAAAGATAGGCGCATTCCGGGGTCACTTGACAACTGATGCTCCTTACAACCCACCAATACCAGCAGCGAAACAATTATATAGAGGTACTTTTTCATTATTCAAAGTTAAAAGTAATGACTAACATCTGGTTGCGTAACCGATCTAACGCATTGGTATAAAAATGATCGCCGGCCGGTAACTCAGGACGCTCACTAACCGGTGTGATAGCGTTCTTAAAACCTACTTGATATCTAATCTCCGGACAGAACTTAAACCAGCGGAAATAGAAATCGCATCCAAAGCCGAAACTTACAAAGTAATCCATCATCTGTTGATAGATAACGCGGTCTTTTTGACGACCAAAGTCAAAACTGACTCCACCTCCGGCAATTAAGTACGGTCTGTAGTTCTTCTCGCGTTCTGCACTCCATTTAATCATCAGCGGTAAGGCCAAAGGCAAAGATAGCAATTCGGCATTTTTGCCGGCACTACCTTTGACGGGTGCTCCGCTGGAGGTCTTATAGGTTATCGTTTTTTGACCAAAGTATAGAGTAGGGATAAAGCGCAAATTCAGATGGCGGCTCATTCGTAAGTCGCATATAAATCCCACATTAAAGCCGGGCAACACCTGACTAACCCTTGCGTGATAAATCTCTCCGTCTATCTCTCGCTCACTATCGGTCACGCTATAGGCCATCAGGTTAGTACCCAATGAGAATCCAAAGTGAATGAGTTTATCGTCCACATATGGGTTATTCATCTGCGCCCTCGCCACCGAAGTCATCATCAGCAGCGTGACTATCAATATTCTTACCTTCATGTTTCTTGGGTTTCATATTTCCGAAGTTGTAGGTCAGCCCCAAACTAATGGTGCGACTATGCCAGCGATTTTCCTGGTACTGCCAGAATCCGTCACCTTCGGATGTGCTACGTCTGGCTCGTGAATCTAATATATCGCGTACGTTAAATGTCAATGCCAATGCTCCCTCTAAGAACGTCTTTCTAAGTGCCAAATCAATCGAGTAACTATGGTCTGTCTTACCCTGTGCCATAACTCGCGGTGAACGATATTTACCGGATATTTGTCCTGAGAAGGTCTTGGTAAACAAGAAGTTTAAGTTAATTCGCGCAGAAAAAGCAAAAATATCTTGTGCCTTAATAGTAACCGGATCAAAGGGAACTCCATTTACAACAGGGGTATATGTGGACTTGTCCATTCTATTGTAATAGAAGTCCAAACTGGTGGTGATTTGTAGCAGTTCCTTGAAGAGTTTATTCTTTGCTACTAACTCTACTCCGGCTTCGTGACGCTTACCAAAGTTAGCCCAAGTATTTCGCATGATATCTCCATCGCGGAATTTGACGTTTTGAATCACATCTTCAGCAAAGCGGTAGAACAATCCTGCACTCAATGTATGTCGCTCCCATGTCTTGAGGTAATTCAGTTCCAAAGACGAACTATATTGCGGCAGCAGGAAGATATTACCATACGTGATATTGGTGGGGTCACTCAGGTCCTGACGAGGATTGATTTGACGACCTCTCGGACGTTGGATGCGACGTGTATAATTGAGTTGCAACTCATGATTCTTTGGAAATGCATAACTAAGGAATACACTAGGATAGGCTTGGAAATAAAGCGTATCTTGTGTAAAATGTTGCATCTCACCTAAACTATTGTAATAATTGGCTTCAATGTGACGTTTGAATATCTCGGCACGCAGACCTACCGAGATAGAGAACTTATCCCAGAACCGATTGCCATAAGTGAGGTAAAGTGCATGCGTTTGTTCGTTATTGCGGAAATCGTCATAAAAGTCCTTCTTCTCTGCTCCTCGAGCGTGTTGCTCATCACTCTCCCACGCATTCGAGAATGTATTACGCCATGCCAAGTCAGTCTGCCAGCCTGCCTCTAAACGTGATTTCTCACTCGGCTTCCACTCATAATCCGCCTTGAGTTGCAACGTCTTATTGTCGTTTTCGTTTAGTTGTTCATCTACGGTTGTTCCCGGCAACTCCTCACGAGTATCAATATCGTAGTGCGTGTCGTGATAAAAATGGTCACTATTCCACGTATGTTCATCAAATTGAGCCGACATATTCAGTTTATGTTTTGAATTGATGTCAAACTGCCAATTGATGCGTGCATTATATCCGGGGTGGTAACCTTGACCTTTTTGAGTGCGTTTATATAAGTCCGTGAGTATTTCGGTATTACCGGAATTGCGTGGACCTACATAATCGGTTACATCGTACTCTTCGTACCAAGTGGGGTTATTGCTGCGATTAGAGAAAGCGCCATTGGTTTTATCATCTTTGGCTGTAACTAACCCAAAGCCACTAATGCCAATAGTAGAGCGGTCGGTAACGTGAAAATCTAATCCGGCACGAATAAACAGGCCACCGCCATTATGCCTGTTCTCACCGTCTTTTTTGAGACGAGTAATCTGAGTGGCATCTTCGGGACGTATAGCATTATAACTATATCGGTCGTTGATAGTACCGCCATTAGCCGAATGATAGTGATAGCCTACATTGGCATATCCTTCTACAATACCTTGATTGAAGTTAAAGTTAGCACCAACACGTCCTCCGGGTGGTACATCCCAAGGTTTAGATAGGGTATAATCTATGCTGGCATTCACCGACCCATAGTAGCCTGCTGTACGGTCTTTCTTCATCACCAGGTTGATAATTCCGGCTGTTCCTTCGGGCGAGAACTTAGCACCGGGGTTGGTTATTACCTCAATCTCTTTAATGCTACCTGCCGGCATTTGTTTAAGGATGTCCGCACGGTTCTCGGCTGTCAATCCTGCCGGGTGACCATTAATCCATATCTCAACATCTTCGGAGTTGCGCAAAGATATATTGCCTTCTTGATCTACATCTACCGATGGCACTTGCTCCAACGCATCGGTAATACTACCTCCGGCAGCTGCTAAACTTTGATCCACCGTAAAGATCTTCTTATCTAACTCAAAACGCATTGTGGAACTCTGAGCTACAATCTCTACTTCCTGTAGCGTTTCTGTATTTTCTTCCAAGTAGAACTTACCGGCATCGTTATTGCCACCTTTTAAGTGCAGATTCTTCTTTACTTCTTTGTATCCGACAAATGAAATGGCTAAAACGTAATCGCCATTGGTGACGTTGGTTAAAGCAAACATACCATCTTGGTCCGTAATTGCGCCCATAATGGGTGCGCTCTCACCAGCGCGCGTAAGCGAAACGTTCACATAATCCAATGCGTGACGGGAGGACGCATCTAAAACACGCCCTGTAATGGTATTTTGTGCCCAAAGAACGATTGTGCTACATAGTAGCAAGGATATGGTTAACAGCTTCTTCATAACAATTGGACCCCATAATGGTTACCTGGCATACTTCGGTCAATAAACTTACACGGCGGAAGTCTTCTCGCTGAGTAATATCGCTTAGGTGCACTTCTATAACCGGCACCTCACATAGTTCAATAGCGTCGCGTATACTGACACTGGTGTGCGTATAGCCTCCTGCATTCAGTATAACGGCTGTATATTCGTCTTTGCTGACCTGTTGTATCTGATCAACCAGGTCACCTTCGTGATTGGATTGATAATACGTCAACCATAAGTCAGGATGGGCTTGTTGTAAGTCCACGATAATCTGTTCCATACTGCGTTTTCCGTATAAATCGGGATTTCTTCGTCCTAGCAGGTTCAGATTAGGTCCGTTAATTATCAGTACCTTCACGATTATTGTCTAACTCCATTTACTGCCAAGAGGAACTCATCGTTATCCTCTGTGCGTTCCATGTATGTTTTCAGTTTCTCCATTGCTTCAACACCGTTCATATCGGATAACTGTTTGCGGATTTGCCACATGCGGCTAAGTACCTCAGGTGGCAGCAGCAAGTCGTCACGACGAGTGCTGGATGCAGGAATATCTACGGCAGGGAAGATGCGCTTATTAGCCAACTTGCGGTCTAATTGCAACTCCATATTACCGGTACCCTTAAACTCCTCAAAGATAAGGTCATCCATCTTACTACCGGTTTCCGTAAGGGCAGTTGCGATGATGGTAAGTGAACCACCAAACTCAATATTACGCGCTGCACCAAAGAAACGTTTAGGTTTATGCAACGCTTGTGCCTCTACGCCACCGGATAGCACTTTTCCACTAGCCGGAGCCACTGTGTTGTAGGCACGAGCCAAGCGCGTGATAGAGTCGAGTAGGATAACTACATCCTTGCCACATTCCACCAATCGACGGGCTTTCTCATATACTATATTAGCCACTTTAACGTGGTTGTCAGCCGGCTCATCAAACGTAGATGCAATCACTTCTGCATTAACACTACGTGCCATATCAGTCACTTCCTCAGGACGCTCATCAATGAGCAGAATCATCATATATACTTCAGGATGGTTGTCCAGAATGGCGTTGGCTATCTGCTTGAGCAACACCGTCTTACCTGTCTTTGGCTGTGCTACAATAAGACCGCGCTGACCTTTACCAATCGGACTGAATAAGTCAATGATACGGACGGACAGCGGATCCTGACGGTTGCCCTTACAGAGCGTGAATTTTTCATCAGGGAAGAGTGGTACTAAGTCTTCAAATGCGGGACGTTTACGAGCCTCTTCTATGTCCATTCCATTAATAGTCAATACGCGATCTAACGGGTGCACTTTTTCGTTCGTCTTCTCACTTACTCGTACCATGCATTCTACCGTATCTCCCGGACGAAGACCATACTGACGAATCTTAGCCTGATTGACATATACGTCTTTTGGGGACGAGGCATAGTTGTGCTCGGGGGAACGCAAGAATCCGTAACCGTCTTTTTCTATTTCCAAGACACCGGTTGCAGGCAGATATTGCACTTCCGGTGCGTTCTCAGCCGGAGTAGGTACCGGAGTTTGTGTCGTCTCTTCTTGCACGTCTGCCGGTTGAGCGACTTGCTGAACTTGTTCTTTCCCCTTCTTCTTACGTTTCTTATTGGGTTGTTGGGCTTGCGGTTGTGGTTGTGCTTGTGCTTGTTGCGGCTGCGACTTAGGCTGCTGTGCTACAGGTACATTGGGTAATTGGACCTGTGCCTCCGTTTGTGAATCCGGTTGTACTTCCGGAACGGGAGCAAACTTCACCTTTTGCACCTTTTGTACGGTACGATTAGGGGTGTGATTATTATTCTTTAAGTCCTCCTGCATCTGTTTTACTTGCTCTTTCTCCGAACCGACAGTCACTAACATCTTTTCCACTTTAAGGTTCTCCGTATTTATTTTTTGCGCGCCTGCGGAAGTGCGCATGCGAATGCGCTGGCGAGGAGCACCTTCTTTCTTTATTGCCTTGACGTCCTCTTTTGCTTGCACTTTCTCGGCTTTCTGGTCGGCTTGAGCATCTAAAATCTCGTATATAAGAAGCTGCTGATTCTTTGTGTTACGCACTTTGATACCAAGCCCTTTGGCGGCCTCTTTTAACTCATCGAGCGTCATGCGCTCAAGTCTTTTCATGTCGTATTGCATAATGTAATTTAAATATGTCTGTTTGGGAAGATGGAGAGATAATCTCCTTAAATCGGGTGCAAAGGTACGACTTTTTTCTCAATTATGCAAATTTTTTTGACAAAAATCTTGTGTATTTTAAAAAAAAAGTATAATTTTGCAATCAAATTCTAATCTCGTTAAATATTTTTAATATGAAAAAGACTCTTTTATTTGGTTTGGCAAGTGTTATGTTGCTTTGCTCGTTTAGTTTGAAGAACCTCTTCGGCTCTAAGTCTACCACTACCGCTCCTACTACGGAAACTACAACTACCGTTAACCCTGATGGTAAGGCTGCCGGTGCTGCGTTACGTACCTTGTACACGAACTACAAAGCAGCCGGTAAGTTTGATGTTAAAGATCCTGCGAATATCTTAAATACCATTAGTTTGATTTCTAGTTGCAAGAACCTCAAGGAAAAAGCTTCGGATAAGTCCTATTGGTCTAGCTTCGCTTCCGGTTTGGTAACTGGTTCGGAGGACCTGGTTACTGAAGAAATTTCGGATCAGGTTACCGAAGGTCTAAATACATTGATGTCCAATGTGGATACTTCGAAATTGGAAACTGTTGCAGATAAAGCCGCTACCGTTAAGAC
>JAGHTR010000039.1 GCA_018065205.1 Candidatus Colicola caccequi | reverse complement strand
AACGTTTCAAAGCCATTGTAAAAGCATTTGGTTTTAATTTTGAGGTTCGTCCTATGACTCCATTGGAGAGATCGTTGGAAGAAGAAAAATCGGGCAAAGTATACACCTATGCCTCTTTAGATGATTTAATCAAGGAGATTGGATAGTATGTACACATTGCAAGTCACACATAATTATCTTTTCAACAAGAAGTAGTCAAATTAATAATGATTGCATAACAAAACCAACCCCCGCCTATGACCAACCAGCATCGTAAAGGCGATGCATGACATATAAAATAGAGTACAGCTAAGAACTTGGATTCTTGAAAACTCGACACTTTCAAAATCTATTATGCCAAGGACAAGGCTTTTGCTCACGCAACGCGTGAGTCTTGTTCTGTAGATATTTGGCATAATAAGGTAGTCGAGAACCTCAAGAATCCAGATTGAAGCTAACAAGCCTCACGTTTTTTTGTTGTCTATTAATGCAATCTAGGATACTATTTTTCTAGGCAACTAGGATACTAATAAAATATCTATATAATCAAACGGAGTAAGCCGAAAAGCCATAAGTGAGTAGGCAAACACTAATTTATTACAATTATGAAGAAAATCTTTTTTACTATTTTGGCAATGTTCTTTGCTATTTCTGCTTTTTGTGCAGATGTTATCATTACCACCAAATCCGAGAAATTGGAGGTGAAAATCGTTGAGATTAGTTCAACCGAAGTGAAGTACAAGAAGGTCAGTAACCTGCAAGGCCCCACTTTTGTACTCAGTACAAATGACATTAATACCATTATGTATGCAAATGGTGAAGTACAGGTAATGGAGCACAAAACCGCACAACCAGTCCAGGCTGCTCAACCAGCTCAACCTACTCAGTATGCTCAACCTGCTCAGCCTACTCAGTATGCACAACCGCAGCAGGGTTATGGGCAATATCCGCAAGCCGGTGGTTATCAACAGCCTCATGGTAATAACTATAATTATAATCCTAATATGCCTTACCCAGGCACTCCCGGTTATGCAGGGAATGGTATTGTCCGCAATGGTCGGAATTATTATTTTAATGGTCAGCAGATCGTATTGCAAGATTTTCTCTATCAAACTTGCCCAGTAGCATACGATTATTGGCGTAAAAACTTTGTTATGGAATGTGCTGGCTGGGGATTACTTAGTGGTGGCGTTGTCTTGGTAGTTGCTGGTGGTGCTGCAGCAGGAGTGAGTGGTAGCGAAGCAATGATAGGATTAGCAGCTGTAGGTGCAGCGGCTGTATGTGCAGGTGTTCCTTTGGGGGCTGTTGGTCATATCCGTCGCACAGAGAAGGCTGTTGATATATTTAACATGCAATGTGCTGCTCGCTATTCCGAAGTTCGCTTTAATCTCCAAGCCTCACAAAACGGTATTGGTTTAGCACTTAACTTCTAATATTGTATATTATGAAACGACTTGTATTAGTTCTTTTTGTGATATCTGCCACATTATTGCATGCGGCGGATATCATTATAACTCGTTCCTCTACCAAAATCAATGCCATCATTGAGGAAGTAGGAACAACGAGCATTAAGTACCGCACCACTGATAACCCTAAAGGACCATTGGTTGTGTTAGAAACTAATCAGATTGCTACGATTATCTATGGTAATGGCGAGGTTCAGACCTTTGAGGAAGAGCCCGTTGTAGAACAACCGGCAACGCCAGCTCCGCAAACGATGTCACCGTTGCCGCAAACGATGTCACCTTATCCTCAAACGAATTACCCCTCTGCCTATCCTCAGAATAACTATGGCATGGGTGGTTATCAGTTTGTGGATTACAAAGCTATTGAGCAACATCGTAAAGACAGCATAAAGGATGCCCAAAAGGCCGCCAAGAAAGCCGCCTTCAAAGCTAAAGTTGATGCTATTCCGAGAAAGCACTTCTTATTAGCTAACTATACTTATACTTTTGGTAATAAGTCACATAATGTCGGTCTAACTTATGGCTGGTGTCACGTAGCCGGTGTATATGTCAATGCGACATTAGGCGTAAGTGGTTTCCATTATAAGACGGATGGTTTTGTGGGTCTTGACGATTGGAGTTCCTACTATTATTCTGATCGGGATTTAACAAACACGCATACTACTCAACGTATCTCATTCAATACCGGATTAATGGTGCGATTAGGATGCCCTCTTTATTTTATGGGAGGCGTAGGTTATTGTTATCATACATTAGCCTATAAAGCAACTAATGGGGACTGGATGAAAGTACGTAATGGTAGCGAAAGTAACAATGCTATGACCTATCAAGTTGGACTCCTTGCCGATATCAAAGGTTTTTCTTTGATGGCAAGTTTTGGTGGATATGTATATGAGAAACATCAACTTGAAGTTTCAATCGGTATTGGCTGTGCTATAAATGGCAAGAAAGGAGGTAAAAAATGAAAACTTATCTAAGATCCGTATTGGCAATTATTATGATTGCTTTTTGTGCTTGTGAAAAAGATCCGACATTTAGAGTCCTAAGCATAAATGATAATGCCACAAGAGTCACTAACATTACTACTACTTCAGCAGAAGTTATTGTTAGTATTTTCGAGACAGAATCAGGAGACCATTATAATTACAATCATAATACTCTTGAGGTTTATTATTCCACATCTTCTAATCCTTTCATAGAATCGTATAAGATTGCGAGATGTACTACCGTTTATGCGGGAACACATACTATTCGTCTATATAATTTGGAGCCAGGAACAACCTATTATTATGCCCCAAAATTAGGGAATCAATATGGTAAGGTTAGCAGTTTCAAGACGAAAGGGATAACTGTAGAAACAGGAACTGCAACAGATATTACATCTTCTTCTGCAAAATTATCCGGTAAGTGTACATTAAATGGTTCCACATTGCAAGAGTCCGGTATTTTGGTACATATGAATTCTTCTTTGTCCTATACTAATTGTATTAGGCGCTTCTATGGAACCTATCTTGATTTTGTGGCAAATGTTACAGGTTTGATGGGCAATACAACCTATTATTACTGTGCGTATGCAAAGGATTCTGAGGGAAATTTATATTATGGTGCTGTCAAGAATTTTACAACCAAAAACCAATCTATACGCAATGCTAAAACAGCCGTAGATTTGGGGTTAAGCGTCAAATGGGCTGCCGGTAATGTTGGTGCAACCTATGAAACTGATTATGGTAATCTCTATGCATGGGGTGAAACAACTACCAAAAGTTCTTACGTATGGGGAACTTATTTGTATTGTAACTATAAAAACGCTTGGTCGGGAATGACCAAATACACTATTCCTGACGGACAAACAGCGGGGTCATGGTATTCATATAATGGTACATTTATAGGAGACAACAAACGTACATTAACTCTATCTGATGATGCTGCCTATGCTAATTGGGGTGGGAATTGGCGCATGCCGACAGAATCCGAGTTAGCAGAATTGGCGAATAGTTGTAGTTGGGATTGGGTGATTTTTCATGGTATACAAGGATTCTGGATAGCAGGGCCTAATGGCAATTCTATATTCCTGCCGGCAGCTGGATGGAGAGTAGGCACGGACACACACACTTTGGGATTAGAGAGTTATTATTGGACATCTTCTTTGTCGAGTTATTCGGATATGGCTAGGGCTATATTTATCTCCTCGGGATCAAGCCGTTGGGAGAGTAAAGATCGCTTTTATGGATTTGCGGTTCGTGCTGTATGTGAGTAATAACTAAAATAACGGAGTAAGCCGAAAAGCCATAAGTGAGTAGTCAAACAATTAAAAATATCAATAATATGAAAAAAATATTATTAGTAGTATTTGCAATAGCAAGTGTTTGCTTATTAACCGGTTGTAAGGACCAAAAGAGTTCAAGCGTAGAAGATCCGTCTTCTTATTCAGGCTACGCACCTAATGCTCAACAACTTGTGGGTAAATGGTTCGTTGGACCAAGTTCATACGTTGAATTTATGTGGAGCGGTTCCTACTGGGGAGTACGAGAAGGTGCCGTATTACATGCTCTCATGGTAGGAGGTACAATTGACAATGTACAATACTCTGGTCAGATTGCCTATAGTTTGGTAGATGCCTATACGGCAACTCTCAAATGGAACATCAACTACACCTATACGTCCAAAGTACCACATTATGAAAGTGCTGGTTACCAAAGTCATACATACTACACTTATGAAGATAAAAGCGAAACAGACTCTGGAGATGTTACATTGTATTTCACTTCTTATCAAGGTGGTTATTGCAAAGGAACGATTAGAGGGAAATATTCTTCCTATACAGAATTTAGTTTGAGATAATAAGATTGATGCAAAAATTCTCAAAGTGAGTGATACTGAAGTGTGTTTTGATTTTCAAGCCTCACAAAATGGTATTGGTTTAGCACTTAACTTCTAAATACCGCCACCGGTGCCAGAGTGAAGTAACTCCCAAAGTTTATTATTATTAATCTCTTGCGGGGCAGAAAACAATTCGTTCTCTGCCTCGCATCACTTTTGTTTGCCTATGTGTTTCGCGTAATTTCCGTGTGATTACTGCCTGATTGCCGCGTTAGTCTACTAGGATATAAAGCCCATCCTTGCAAGGCACATGTATGCAGCATTTCCCCTCCGTTGATGTCGAAGTTGGTCATGACCAACTGACCAACTTCGCTGCAACTAATTAGTAATCACGCACTTATATAAAAGTTGGTCACTTGGTCAT
>JAGHTR010000063.1 GCA_018065205.1 Candidatus Colicola caccequi | reverse complement strand
AAAAAAACAACTCCCACTCGGATGAGCAGGAGTTGTTTTGATGTATCGTGAACGAGATTATTTGAAGAACTCGTTTACTTTTTCGTTTTCTACTACTTCCTCTTGGAAGATATAAGCACCGGTTTTAGGACTTTTAACCATCTTGATGCACTTGGTGTGCGTACGACCGGCATTACCTGTATGCAGAGTTGCAACCGCTTTCTTTGCCATAGTTTAATCTCCTTTAATTTTTATACTAGTCACAAATCAATTACTTAATCTCTTTATGGATAGTATATTTCTTTAAATAAGGGTTATACTTCTTTAACTCCAAACGATCAGGAGTGTTCTTGCGGTTCTTGGTGGTGATGTAACGAGACATACCCGGCACACCGCTGGCCTTCTGTTCCGTGCATTCAAGAATAACTTGCACGCGAGCTTCTTTTGTTTTCTTTGCCATAGTTTACTCCTCCTTTTTTATTCGTAAAGATACCCTTTTTCGGCGGCCTGCTTCAGAGCAGCGTCCAAACCGATTTTGTTAATAGTACGCAGACCAGCCGCACTTACGTTTAGGCTAATCCAGCAATCCTGTTCTACCCAGTAGAACTTCTTGTGGAACAAGTTCAGATCAAAGCTCCGTTTGGTGTGGCGCTTTGAGTGAGAGACATTGCATCCCATCATGGCTTTCTTGCCGGTAATTTGACAAATCTTAGACATTTTTATATAAATTTTAGTATTTATTTTCGGTTTTTAAGGGACCTTCCACGAGTACACACACGGGCACTACACGCGAAAAATCGTGCAAAATTACAAAAACTTTTTCATATACACAAATATTTTTGCGTTTTTTTTCAAAAATTAATACAAATAGAGGCAAATAGGTTAAAAAATCCCCGCAGACTACGCAGACTTCGCAGAAATATTTTCTTATTATTTTATTGATTTTTATTGTCTAATTGAGTAAACTCCCTTATCCAATATCAAATCCAATAAACAATCAGAGCCTTCGCTCTTACAACGCTAACACGTTGTTAATAAGAAAAACGCGGAGTAATCAACGTAAACGTAGGATTGAAGACTGAAAGATAAGAAAAAAATACAGATTTATTTGGTTATTTGAAAAAAATGTAGTATCTTTGCACTAAATTTAACATTTCATCACATGAAAAAGACAGTGCTCTTATTAGGAATTATTCTTTCCTACTCTACTGCACATGCAGGCATTGACATGCAGGCACACGTGGCCTCGGACGAAGGTTTACAAGCCTACACCGACTATCAAGCCAAGCAAACCGACTACTACGAAGACGAATGTTCTCCGGCCAATCTAATGGCTGCTACCGGCGACGACCTGTTCGGATTACTCAACACACTAATGGGTAAAACATCTAAGATAGGCGGTAGTTCCTATTCCTACAACTCGCTGCGTAATTACTACGTAAAAGTAGATAAAGACCTGAATAATGCCTCTAATATCATCGGTTACTATGACGGCAGTTCAATGAATGGCACATGGGATAGCGGACATACATGGAATAGAGAACACACCTGGCCACAGTCTAAAGGTGCAGACAAAGGTGACCCTATGGGTCACGATATGCAGTCGGTTCGTCCCGCCAGCACAGCCATCAATGGTGACCGTGGCAATCAGGCTTACGGAGAAAATCAATATGACCCGGACGAAGTAGCAATTAACAACAAAGACTACAAAAAAGACAACTTAGGTTCGTATCGCGGAGACGCTGCACGCGTCATTCTATATGATTATATCGTGTATGCACAAGCAGGCGGGCACAAGAATAGCTTATACAACAGCGAGTGCACCTTATCAAAACTCAAGAGTTCATCGGGAGTTTTTGAATCCCTGACTACCCTGCTGAAATGGCACATGCAAGACCCTCCATCACTCACCGAGATGGTGCGAAACGACGGAGCACAGAACTATCAAGGTAACCGTAACCCGTTTATTGATTATCCGGAACTGGCTATTCAAGTTCTTAAAAATGACAACTCCCTTACCGTGCGCAAAGTAAGTTATGTAGGTAGCACCAACGTATCTCCACGATACAACTACACCACTCCTGCAGGCTTTATCTGCTACTTAGGTACACCAGATAACCATCCTGAGCAAAGTGACATATCTGTGAGCGGTGCAAGTTTTACCTATAACGCCACTTTAGGTCGATTGACGATTACTAACGTCACCAAGGATATGACCATTTCTATTGATGGAACCACAGGTTTTGAAGCAACTACTACCCTGCCAAAAGTGCAGAAGGCCATGATAAACGGACGTATCGTAATCGTAAAAGACAATGCACAATTTGATGTACTGGGAAGGAAATTAGCCAATTAACCAAATAGCCAAGTAGCCAATTAAATTAAACACTATAAGATATGAATATTACACCATTAGCAGACCGTGTACTGGTTAGACCGGTAGCGGCCGAAACAAAAACAGCATCTGGACTCATTATTCCTGATAGCGCCAAGGAAAAACCACTGAAAGGTGAAGTACTGGCTGTAGGTCAAGGCACCAAAGACGAACAAATGATTCTTAAAGCCGGAGACCAAGTGTTATATGGCAAATATGCCGGCACAGAGATTGAAGTAGAGAACGAAAAACTGCTCATCATGAGACAAAGTGACGTACTTGCTATCGTCAAGTAACGCAAACGTAAACGCAAACTATTTAGATTAGAATTATGGCAAAGGAATTGATTTATAATATTGAGGCAAGAGATGCCCTCAAAAGAGGCGTTGACCAATTGGCAGACGCAGTAAAAGTGACCCTTGGTCCCAAGGGACGCAATGTAATTATTGACAAGAAATACGGTGCTCCACACATCACCAAAGATGGCGTAACCGTAGCTAAAGAAATTGAGTTACCGGACGCTCGTGAGAACTTAGGTGCTCAGTTAGTAAAGGAAGTAGCCAGCAAGACCGGAGACCAAGCCGGAGATGGTACCACCACCGCTACCGTTTTGGCACAAGCCATCGTAGGTGTAGGTCTGAAGAACGTAACCGCCGGAGCCAATCCTATGGACCTCAAACGCGGTATTGACAAGGCCGTAGCTGCTGTGGTAGCTAATATAAAGAACCAAAGTGAAGTAGTAGGCAACGACTTTGATAAGATTGAGCAAGTAGCCACTATTTCTGCTAATAACGATGCCGAAATAGGTAAACTGATTGCCGACGCTATGCGCAAAGTTAGCAAAGACGGCGTCATCACGATTGGCGAAGCCAAAGGTATGGATACCACCATCGACGTAGTACAAGGTATGCAGTTCGACCGCGGATATATCAGTCCGTACTTCGTAACCAACACCGAAACGATGGAAGCCGAAATGGATAAACCTTATATCCTGATTCACGACAAGAAGATATCCAACCTCAAGGAGTTACTGCCTGTACTGGAGCCAGCCGTACAAAGCGGTCGTCCCCTACTCATCATCGCTGAAGATGTAGATAGTGAGGCATTGACCACCTTAGTTGTTAATCGCCTGCGCGCGCAATTGAAGATATGTGCCGTTAAAGCTCCCGGTTTTGGTGACCGTCGCAAAGAGATGTTACAAGACATTGCCATCCTGACCGGAGGTACCGTCATCAGCGAAGAAACAGGCATTAAGTTGGAACAAGCGACCTTAGATATGCTTGGCACAGCCGAGAACGTAACTATCAGTAAAGACAACACAACGATTGTGAACGGTGCCGGAGATAAAGAGCAAATTGCTAACCGCATCGCTCAAATCAAAGCACAGATAGTAGCTACTAAATCAACTTACGACAAGGAAAAACTGCAAGAGCGCTTGGCTAAACTCGCCGGTGGTGTTGCACAGTTGAACGTTGGTGCTGCTTCCGAAGTAGAGATGAAAGAGAAGAAAGACCGCGTAGATGATGCCTTAAGTGCCACTCGCGCTGCAATAGAAGAAGGTATCGTTCCTGGTGGTGGTGTAGCCTATATCCGCGCACAAGAAGCATTGAAAGATGTTAAGGGTGCCAACGAAGATGAGCAGACCGGTATAGAGATTATCCGTCGTGCCATAGAAGAACCTCTGCGTCAAATCGTTAAGAACGCCGGTAAGGAAGGTGCCGTAGTGGTAGATAAAGTGCGTAACGGCAAAGGTGACTTCGGCTACAATGCTCGCAAGGACGAATACGAGAACCTCAAAGCAGCCGGAGTAGTAGATCCCGCTAAGGTTACTCGCGTTGCTCTGGAGAACGCTGCCAGCATAGCCGGTATGTTCCTTACTACCGAGTGCGTCATTACCGACATAAAGGAAGAAACCCCTGCCCCGGCAATGCCTAACCCGGGTATGGGAGGAATGATGTAAATCAATCCAATACAAAAAAAATCGCCTCGGCCAAATGGTCGGGGCGATTTGGTATTAGCACTTATATTGGTGTGCTCTAAGCACTTATAGACCTAATTTAGTACGGATAGCAGAAGGAATGGCATTCTTATGAACGAGAATATCCATTGTCTTATATTCCATAAAAGCACGAGAGATATACCAAATACCTTGGTAGTCGCTGCGTTTAGTGCCCCAAGAGTTCTTCACCATATAATACAACTTCCCATTTTGGTCCTTAGCCGTACCAAAGATTTGCATCCCATGATCATCTGTAGTCTCCCAGTTATCAAAAGCCTGCTGACGTTTTTCCTGCGTAATCTCCATTTCCGGTAACGGACGTTTGGTGAGTTCCGACTTACGCTCCTTTTCATCCAATCCTAACCAATGAGCCATATCTGAGCCGGTAAGGTCAGCCCCCTTGTCGGCATCAGGCATCACGCCTATTCCCTTGCGTGTAAATCCTACTTCACTTACATCTGCACCCCATGCCAACGTATAACCGGTAGCAATTGCATTATCAATGATAGCCATCAGGTCCTCCAATGGCACGTTATACATCTGATCCATACGCCAATTATCAGGCACTTCTAAAGCAAAACGCGTATAGAAAGGATGGTGCGTAAAACTTGTAAGGGACACATAGTCGTCCGGATTAAGTCCTAATGAAGCCACATACGACTGAGGAGTATAAGTAGTGCCATCCACCTCAAAATCTTGAGGACACTGACCTAAATAGGTGTCATAGACTGCCTGCAATCCTTTTTTCCAAACCGGAGTAAGGCGAGAGATTTTCTTGTTATGGCAAAGAGCCTTTATATAGGCTTTGCTGATGGCATCTAATTCATTATGCATAGGGAGTGTATCTGCGGGAGTAGTACCATAAAGGATACCGGGCATAGCGGTTTGTGGAACTAAACCGTAATTCTGCATACAATACAGCACATCATACGCCGAGCCTCCTGCCGCAAACTCCACATCACCATACATACGAATTACGTATTCGGCGCGGTCCATCATAGTATGATTAACAACATACATCTCACTGAAGTCAACCTGTTTGCCTTCATTGAGCCGCATCACTTCGGACTCAAAGAATCCTAACGTAGAGAACGCCCAACAAGTGCCGGAACGATGTTGATCCTTGACGGAGGTGATAGCAACACTATCAACGGTAGTAAAATGAAAACCTACAGAATCTTGAGCAACGGTATCGGTAGCGACCGTATCAAGAGCAAAGAAGATAGATAAAAGAGTAATAAACATAATAATTAATGTTAACGTTGACTAATTTTTAGGAAAATCGTGGATTTCCTTACCTGGTTCGCAATACTGAGGAACAACCATATTCAGGGCATGATGGATACAATTGATTTCAAAGTCACCCATGAAGTCCAATTGGATTCCATCCGCTTCCATTTGAGTGTGTTCCTTAGTACGAACGACAAAGTCTTTGCCGAAGAAAGGATGCACGAAAGGCAGTTTATATAGTCCCCCATTGAAGAGATTGCTGAATCCGGAACATATCTGCCATAACGTAGGACGTTCTAGAAACATTCCATGCAAGATTCCATCACGCGGATCAGCATCGGCGTTCTGTTTCATTCCTCCGCCATTATACGGACCATTGGCTATATTAAGATGGAACATCTTACCTTTAATAAATGGTTTGCCATCCACGAACAACTGCATCATCTGGTCCTTAAGTTTAGCAAGAGCGATAAAGAATCCTATTGTATAATTAATATGGTGAGATCCCAAGTAATACTTGAGTTGCTGTCCATATACATTCGTGAGCGAATCAATACCAAAACCAACTGAATTGATAAAATAGCGATGGTGCTCCACTCCGTTACGCCAATAGGTAAGGCATCCTACGTCGATAGGTTGTACTTTACCATCAAAGAAGAGTTGCAAGGAACGTTTAAAGTGCTTATTGAGTCCCCAGAACCGTGCAAAGTCATTTCCGGTGCCTCTCGGCATCAATCCAAACTGAATTTTACTGCGTTGCTCAGGCGTTAGATTAGCACGCATGATACCATTGATAGCTTCACTAAGCGTGCCATCACCACCTAAGACAAGGATCTGATCATAGCCATTTTCCACTAATTCTCGCGCCAGTTCCAACGCATGATTAGCGTATTTAGTTACACGATAAGTAAATGGCTGATGACGTGCTCGTAATAGTTTCCACAGATAAATACGTTGGGCACGCATGGCTTTCTTGCCAGACTTAGGGTTGATAATAATTGCTAACATGAATGTAGAATTTTATATATCAGTTCTTTCCAAAGATCATCATCCTTGGCAGAGGGGTTATTTATTCCTTTTAATCGTGCATCTGTCTCACGGAAATATCCGATGATGCGGAAGGTCTTCATGGCATTGTACCGTTTGGCTGCTGCCGCAAAGTCCTTGACAAAGAACGGATTGATGCCTAACGCAGCCGATACTGCCCGTTCGGATTTATCCGGCAAATAGTGATAGAGCATCAAATTCTGGAAGAAGCCAAACAGAACTCCTAATTCCTTTACCATAGGATGGTCTTTACTGGTAGCAAAATAGGATGTTATTCGGTTGGCCTTAAGTACATCACCACGTATGAGAGCGTCCTGCAATTCAAAGACATTAAAATCTTTAGATATACCCACATTACGCTCCACTAGTACAGCATCAATCTTGTTATCTCCATCTGGTCGTCCATCAATAAGTTTGCGCATTGCCCCCACAATAGCCGTCAGGTCATTACCCAAATAATCCGCCAATAACTGCGCCACCTTAGGATCCGCTTGCAGGTTATTTTGGGACAGATAATTAGTTATCCAGCCTGCCACCTGGTAGTCGCGAAGGCGGTCAGATTGCATAATTACCCCACCCTTCTTTTCTAAATTCTTCCAAACATTAAGTCTTTTATCGGGATTACCATATTTATAGCAGATAACCACAACAGATGATGGCTGAGGGTTATCCAAGTAGAGAGCTAAGGCATCCCATTTCTTAATGGTCTGTGCTTCCTTAACAATAATAACCTTTCGCCCCCCCATCATGGCAAAGCCTCGCGCCTGACCAATAACAGGAGCGATATCGGCACCGGGCAGATCTTTACCATAAACGATGGTCTGGTCAAATTCACGCGCCATCTCATCCAACGCATGTTGCTCTACATAATCTGAGGCTTGGTCAATGTAATATGACTCTTCACCACATAGGAGTAACACCGGAGGGTATTGATCCGACTGAAATTGCTTAATGAGTTCTTCGTATTTCATAATTCGGGCACAAAGGTACAAAAAAATTTTGTTATATGCAAAAAAAAGTGTAACTTTGCAGCAAATTAAGACAATCCATGAAGACATCAATTAAAGAGGTGTGTTGTAAAGCGGTAGGATTTGATCCTGCTAAGCATAAAGTTATCACGGAGGTAGTGGCAGGAATTACCACGTTTATTACGATGGCTTATATCCTGATTGTCAACCCGAACATGCTTTCTTTGACGGGAATGGATTCGGGGGCAGCTTTTACGGCCACAGCTTTAGCCGCGGTAGTAGGTACGTTACTATGTGCTTTTGTAGCTCGTCTTCCCTTTGCACAAGCCCCATCCATGGGTGCTAATGCGTTCTTTGCCTATACGGTTTGTTTAGCCATGGGGTACACATGGCAGTTCGCACTAACAGGCGTGCTGATTGAAGGTGTGTTGTTTATTATCTTTTCAGTGACAGGTGTGCGTACTTGGATTGTAAATATCATTCCGGAGAGTATTAAGATTGGTATTGGTGTAGGTATAGGTTGCTTCATTGCTTTCTTAGGTCTTAAAAACGCTGGTGTAATTGTCAGCAATCCTGGCACCTATATTGCCTTAGGCAACATTACTCATGGCGGGCCGTTATTAGCCATTATAGGTTTGATACTAATGGCAGCATTAATTGTAAAGAAGGTCAAAGGTGCCTTATTAATAGGAATCTTAATTACCACTGTCATCGGTATCCCGATGGGTGTTACCCATCTTGGTGGAGTTCTATCTGCCCCACCTTCGTTGGCTCCGGTTTTTTGTCAATTTGAATGGAAGAACGTGCTAAGTATAGATATGTTAATCGTTGTGATTACTTTGCTCAGCATGGATATGTTTGATACTATCGGCACCTTGCTGACCTTAAGTCGCAAGATTGGTCAAGTTCCTCGCAAAGACTTTGATAAGGCGTTATTATGCGACTCTATTGCCACTGTCTGCGGTTCGATTATCGGCACCAGTACAGTAGGTTCGTATGTTGAATCGTCAGCCGGTATTCAGTCAGGAGGTCGCACAGGGTTAACGTCGGTAATAACAGCGTGCATGTTAGTATTGAGTTTATTCTTTGCCCCACTCTTCCTCTCTATTCCTGCAGCAGCAATTGGTCCGGCTATGTTCCTTGTAGGTATTACGATGGTAGAAGGAATACGGTTATTGGACTTCAATAGTCCTTCGGAATTTATTCCTGGCTTAGTAACAATGTTGGCTATCCCCTTCACTTTCTCCATTGCTAATGGTATCATTTTAGGACTGATCAGTTACACTACCATCAATATACTTTCCTATGGAATTAAAAAAGTTGGTTGGGGGTTGATTTTCCTTACGATTGTATTATCCCTTAAGTTTATTATATAGATTATGATACTTATTTTCTCAGCACCATCCGGGTCGGGCAAATCGACCTTGGTTAATTACTTATTAAGCCAACGTAACGATTTGGAATTCTCTGTATCTTGTACTACTCGTGCTCCTCGCGGTCAGGAAAAGCATGGTCGTGAGTACTATTTCATCACCCATGATGAGTTCTTACAACGTGTTAAGAATGATGAATTTGTGGAATATGAAAATGTATATACCGGCACATACTATGGTACGCTCAAAAGCGAAATAGAACGTATTGAAGGACAGGGACATCACGTAGTTTTTGATGTAGATGTCAAAGGTGGTATTAACCTTAAGAAATACTTTGGGGACCGTGCTCTTAGTATCTTTGTAGCCCCTCCGTCTGTGGACGAACTACGCAAACGTCTTATCGGTCGCGGAACGGATAGTGAGGAAAAAATTAATGAACGCGTGGCTAAAGCGGCTATTGAGATGGAAGATCGTCCACAATTTGATATCACAATCGTGAACGATGATTTAACAAAAGCCAAGGCCGAATTGATGACGCAAGTAACGGCTTTCTTAAATAAGTAATTACACGATAATACCACCGCCAACAAGGCGATTGGCTTGGTAGAACACACAACTCTGTCCGGGTGTAACAGCCCAGACAGGGTTTTTAAATTGCACTGTTGCGCCATTCAGCACCGCTTCTTGTGGTAAACTGCGATAGCGAATCTGCGCCATAACAGGTTGTTCCGGATTTCCACGGAACACAATATCGCGTAGGTGAACCTCTGTTGTATAGAGTTCATCATGTACACCCAATGTCACTTCATTAGTATCGGCATTGATATGTGTCACAAAAGCAGGTTCACCTAAAGCGACGCCAAGACCTTTACGCTGACCTATCGTGTACTGCGCAAAGCCATTATGAGCCAGGCGATTGGTCTGCTTAGGCGACAAGTTATTGAGTTCAGCAAGGCGATTGGATAAAATATACTTGCCAGGATTAGAAGATAATTGCAGGAAGGAGCGGTAATCGTCTTTGATAAAGCATATATCTTGGCTTTCTCCGGCCTGAGACAAAGCTGTATAACCTTTCTGAGCCAAGTATGCTCGCACTTCTTGCTTGGTTATATCTCCCAACGGAAACACCACTCTATTGAGTTGCTGTTCATCCAAGCGCCAAAGGAAATAGGTCTGATCCTTATGCTCGTCTTTAGCCCGTATCAGTTGTCCATTTACGACTTGTGCATAATGTCCGGTTGCCACTTTGTCACAATGGAGACGATCGGCCTCTTCAAGCAAGGCTCCAAACTTGATTTTTTGATTGCACAGCACACATGGATTAGGCGTACGACCGCACATGTATTCATCGCGGAAATATTGGATTATAGTTTGTTCAAACCGCTCACTATAATCAAAGATATGATGTTCTATGCCCAATTGAGTTGCCAATTGAGTTGCCGCATCTAAGGAAGCGGGAGATGAATAGCGTGTCTTAAAAGTGCAGCCAATCAAATGGTATCCTTGCTCCTGCAGTAATAACGCAGCAGCAGTAGAATCTACACCCCCGGAGAGGGCTAATAATATTTGTGATTGATTATTTATGATTGATGATTTGCTATTTGGACCATTCTAACATTTTAGCAATAGGACGCAGGGCATCAGTTGCCACTTGAGCATCAACCGTTACTCGTGGAGACTCGTTTTGCAAGCAATTAAGCAATTTAGACAAGGTATGTTGGTGCATATACTCGCACGCATTCCCTACGCCAATGAGTTGAGCATCCGGACAAGCCGAACGAATCTCATATTCTACACCATCCGCGGTCATTACGATGTATTGTCCCTGCGGATTATTCTTAACATAGTTAATTAGCACAGCCGTTGAGCCAATCACATCAGCCAAGTCTATAATATCCTTTTGGCATTCAGGATGCGCCAGTACTAAGGCTTGCGGATATTGGTTCTTGAGAGTTTGTAACTGGCTAGCGGAGAATCGGTTATGAACATGGCAGCAACCATCCCACAGGTCCATATTACGCCCCGTTTGTTCATTAATATACCGCCCTAAGTTACGGTCCGGTCCAAAGAGAATCTTGGCATCTTGCGGAAGGCGATTAACTATTTTAAGGGCATTACCACTGGTTACAACCACATCGGTAAGAGCCTTGACTGCTGCAGATGTATTGACGTAACTAACCACTATATGTTCAGGATGTTGTTGTTTCCATGCTTTAAGGTCGGCAGCTTGGCACGAATCCGCCAAAGAGCAACCGGCAGTAGCATCAGGAATAAGCACTTTTTTATTGGGACATAAAATAGCTGCTGTTTCTGCCATAAAATGCACCCCACACATCACAATTATATCGGCCGTTGTTGTTTGTGCCTTTTGAGCCAACGCCAATGAATCGCCTATAAAGTCAGCCACCTCTTGAATCTCTGGCCGCTGGTAGTAATGCGCCATGATTATGGCGTTCTTTTCGCGGCATAGTTGACGTATTTGTGATTGCACTTCGTTCATTATAAAACCTCCTTTAAAATCTCGCTTACCGTAGGATGCGGGAAGACTACTTGTTGGAATTCAGGA
>JAGHTR010000038.1 GCA_018065205.1 Candidatus Colicola caccequi | reverse complement strand
GCGATGGTGCGCCAAGAGGGTATGGATGGTTTGCTCATTGTTCGTCGTTGTTGTTTTTGACAGCGAAACTGTCAAACACTATTGTTATGGCTGTTACTCTTCTCCTACCGTTACCTTCGTCTTTCCTGTTACCTTCGCCTTGTCGGGATGTCCATCCTCGCCCTGACCAGCACCGAAGACGTTGCCGTTTATCGTACCGCCGAGGATTGTGACATTAGTATTTCCCTCAACGGAACCGAGGGCGCCACCACCGTAGATGTTGCCGGTGTAGGTCCAGCCTTCGTCAGGACCTGTAAACTCTGGAACGTTAGGGTCAGCCCATTCTGCTCGGTCTTTGAGAATCTGAGGGTTGATGGTTACGTTGGTATTGCCATAGACTTTGGCGACATCAGCAAATTCTGTTGCTTGACATGTGACTGTTGTTTGTGCTGCACCATCCCAGATTTTTTGAGATCCGGCAGCCTGTGAATCTAAACCCTTACCACCACCAAATATTCCATCAGAGATATCGCCACCGTAGATATTTACATGCGTATCACCATAGACAGAAGCTACGGTACTAAAACCAGTTCTTTGAGCATCTGATGTTGAAGCATTGAAGTAATTTGATGCCCCAGCGCCACCGCCATAGATACCGCCAGCGATAGTACCACCGTAGATGTTTACCCTTGTCTCGCCCCAGAAAGAGCCAGCACCAGCGATAGCACGCTCAGCAGGCATCTCAGGTGAGAATCCGTAACCACCGCCAAAGATACCACCATTGACCGTACCGCCATAGATGTTCATTTCGGTAACAGTCTCACTCAGGTCTATTGTTTCGCTCTTTCCATGAAGGGTTGTTTTAAATGTTGGCATTGACTTGGTACCAGTCTCATCGTAGGCCTGGTATTTGATACCCATAAAAGGATAGTTTACATAATCTGCACCTTCATCCAAATAGGGGATAAACTTATCTGTAGTATGATATGCACCATCCGGACTCTTCAAACCGGCGATACCACCCGCTGTAGCAAACACTCCGGATTCAATCGTTCCTCCATACATATTTAGAGTGCTCTTACCATAAAAGGCAGCATTGGAAGTTCCTTTAGTATTAGCATTATCGGTATAACGTCCAAAGCATGTGGCAAAATAACGATAGATAGTCACATCTTCATCCCGAACAGGGTTAATATTAACCTCCGTACGACCAAAGAAGGATGAGTTGGAGATACCTACTGATGCAGTTGCTGTGTGAGAGTTTCCTTGCATAGCGGCAACGAGGGTGCCAATCGTACCACGTTTGATGTTAAATTGTACATCACTATACACCATACCCTGAGTCATACCCGCGCAAAGGTAGGCAATATCATAAACGTCATTACGTGTATTCCAAACGCCAGTAGAAGTATTCGGATCAACATCCAAATTTACAATGCACATGAATGGAGAACTTGGACGTCCCATCACATATCGTTTCTTAACAGCATCAGTATCTGTACCAGTAAGACGGTTTGTCAATATACGACCAAATTTACCGGATTTAATGGTTAGTGTTACCGGTTTCGTTTGAGTAGGTAGTCCACCGTCGGTTTTTGAAGGGTCAAAATTCTGCGAATTAGCGTATAAGAATACCTGAAATTCCGGTGCCCTACTAACATCACCTTCCACACGCAGTGCACCATTCTCGGCTGTCAAATCACTTGAGATTCCGTTCATAAAGCATCCCACATCAAATGTGCAATCATGCAAATACATCGAAAGCATTCCCTGACCAAAATTCAGATACTTAAACTTTGTATCTGCACCGATGCGAGGGCTACTACTCAAATTCACCTTACCTTGAATAGTTGAAGGAACAGGACTATTGCCTTTGCTATCAACCCATGGCCAAACACCAGTAATTGTAGCAGGACGTTTGCCTGTATTTCCATCAGTTATATTAAGTTGTCCGGACTTATCACACACCACAATGATATTCTTATCCCAAGCGGCATCGCGGTCGGCATCGGTAGTGCCAGTGTATTTAGGAAGCTTACTGTAAGCATCAGCCCATGTACCAACTGCATTATCTTCGCTGCTACCGTCCTTGTCACCTGTAGCACCGCTTAACTTCAAATACACTACATTATACTCCTCATCAGCCGAAGCGGTTATTCCTCCTAATACAAGTGTTAGGAGAATGAGTATTATCCTTTGCCTAAAATTAAATACGTGCGCGTACATGTTATTTCCTTTTTAATTTTGGGTGCAAAATTAATAAAAATATGAGAGAAAAAAGAAAAAATGACAATATAATTGCTCTTTTTAGTATCATTTACGACCAAAATGAGCATTTTTAACCATATTTTAAGAGTTTCGCTGTAAAAAATCTCTGAACATTTACCGCTCTGCCGAAGGACACTTGTCAGAAGGAGAAAACACAAAAAGAGACATCCTTTCGAATGTCTCTTTTGCGCTCCCTCTTGGGCTTGAACCAAGGACCCCCTGATTAACAGTCAGATGCTCTAACCAACTGAGCTAAGGAAGCAATTGTTACAAGTCATTTCTGATTTGCGAGTGCAAAGGTACAATGAAATT
>JAGHTR010000017.1 GCA_018065205.1 Candidatus Colicola caccequi | reverse complement strand
TATGATGTTTTATCCTCGGTTTATTCACAAGGTTCAATGTGCTATATTCTCAAGATTGGTGGATACTTTGAATATGGCTTAAATAGTATGGTACGTACATCGGACACTAACGTTCGTTTAGATATCGACCCCATGAATGCATCCAGTGTTAGTCCCAATCCTGTTTTGGGAGGATTGACAGATGCCAAGCGGATAGTTCCATATTCAGCAGGTATGAAAATAACCCTACTGATTGGTGGCAGCCGCAATGCACGAGGTACTTACCATAGAGGATGTACATGCTATAATTAATCCATAAGACTATAGATAGAAAATACAAGTGATTATGAAAAAGACACTATATATGTTGTGCAGCGCCGCAATGGCCCTGCTGATGACAATGCCTACTTGGGCAGCAGATCCCGAACCGGATCAATTCACAATCGTCAACCACCGACTTTGTGAAGGCGATTCGTTATTAATCAGAGATGGTTGGAAAAAAATAAAAGAGACGACCGTCTTTTGGGAGACCCTCAAATCCACTGTTACCGGGGAAGACAGTATGATCAAGCATGTCGTGAATGTACTGCCCACGTATCGACATATTGAGGAAAAGACCATCAAAGATGGCGAAACCTACACGTGGAATGGTCAAACCTACCATCAACAAGGCGAATATACCTATCCGCTAAAAACCGTTGAAGGATGTGACTCCATTTGTGTTCTGCGATTATTTGTTATGCCGGTATCTCACCCCATACCCTTTGTGGAAGAATCGGCTGTTGTATGTCAACCGGAGGGTTATTTATGGAGAGGCGTCAACCGTTATGTGACCGGTACTTACTACGATACCGTTCGTAACGCAACAGGTGAAGATACTGTATATTGTTTGCGATTGCAGGCTTACCCGAAATATGAGACATACCAACCTACAGTCTATTTCTGCGATGGAGACTCTGTGATTATCAACGGACAAGTCTTCAAACAATCAGGAGAATACAGAGATACCGTCAAGAGTTCACATGGTTGTGATAGTATTCTTGTTTATCCGATTAACAAGTATCCTGCATTTGTATATAACGAGGAACGCACCATCCAAACGGGAGACATGTTGCTTTGGCATGGTCAGTCTCTACAATCAGAAGGGACCTATTATGACAAGCTGCAAACCATTCATGGTTGTGATTCTACTTATATCTTAGTGTTACATGTCAATCCTGCCACTCGTCCAATCCCATTGGTAGAGACTTTTGCCGAGACATGCCGACAAGATGGCTATGTATGGAGAGACAAGTCATACTATAGCGAAGGCATCTATTACGACACCATTCACACCGGAGTTGGAGAAGATACCATTTATTGTCTACACCTGACCATCTACCCCACCTATGAATTACATCAAACATTGTCCTTCTGTCAAGGAGGTTCAATAGAGATTAATGGCCATGTCTTCACACAACCCGGTGAGTACAGAGACACATTAAACACCATTCATGGCTGCGATAGTATTATCATATACCACCTTAATACCTACCCCATTTTCCAACATACAGAGGAACAAACCATTCAGGCCGGAGATGTACTGATTTGGCGCGGACAGACCTTGCAGTCAGAAGGTACTTACTATGACAAGTACCAAACCATCTATGGTTGTGACTCTATTTATACTCTTATTCTGCATGTTAATCCTGCTCCACGTCCAACACCATTGGTAGAGACATTTGCCGAAACGTGTAAACAAGAAGGCTATGAATGGAGAAACCATTTATACTTTAACGAAGGTGTTTATTATGACACCGTCACAACCGGTACAGGAGAAGATACTATTTATTGCCTGCATCTGACTGTCTATCCTACCTATGAATTACATCAGACATTGTCCTTCTGTCAAGGTAGTTCATTAGAGTTTAGAGGCAAGAAATTTACAGAGCCCGGCGAATATCGGGATACATTAAACTCAATTTATGGTTGTGATAGTATCATCATCTATCATATTAACACCTATCCTACTTTCCATCAGTACGACACGATTGTGATTACGGATCAAGATCAACGCACTTGGCATGGTCAGCAAATAACGGAAAGCAAGACTTATTACGATTCGTACACTGATGTTCATGGCTGTGATAGTGTCTATCAATTATATGCCATCGTACTGCCTACCTATCGCTATGTATCAGATACTACTATCTGCAAAGATGCTCTACCGTTCTTCTGGCGCGGTCAAAACATTAGTGCAGAAGGCACTTATACCCAGAAATACGAAAGCATCTATCACACGGATTCTATCTACATCCTTAATCTAACCGTTCATCCTACCTACTGGTCCATTCAGAATATTCATTTTTGCGAAGGAGGTGAAGTTACCTATGCCGGAAAGACCTATCATCAAGCCGGCAAAGACACCCTCTTCTTTGAATCTCAGTATGGTTGCGATAGCATCGTTGAAGTGCTGGTTAGTGAACGCAAGAAATGGATGCAATCAGACACGTTACGTATGAGTAACCAAGAGAGCCGAGATTGGCATGGTTATCATATTACCAAAAGCGGCACCTATTATGACCGCTTAACTAATGTAGATGGTTGTGACTCTGTAT
>JAGHTR010000107.1 GCA_018065205.1 Candidatus Colicola caccequi | reverse complement strand
GCCGGCAAAAATATCTATGTACTCAGTAATATCAATGAACTGCACGTAGATTGGACGCTATCCCATTGCCCGGAATTGCAAGTAGCCAAACGCCTTTTCTTCTCTAATGAGATACATCTGTCTAAGCCGGACCCTCGTTGCTACGAGTTGGTGCTAAAAGAGACAGGAATAGACCCGCAAGATACTGTTTATATTGATGATTTACTGCCTAATATCGAGGCTGGACGACAATTTGGTTTCCAATGCATCCAAGCGATGCCGGACAATAACTGGATTAAACAAATACTATCATGAGTAATGCCGTTAAATACGGGGTCTGTCTTCCTCTTATTGTTCTTCTTCCTATCGTGTTGTGGTGCCTACCTATCACATGTTTCGGGATGGAAGGTCTAACCGTTGTTCAACAACGCATGATTGCCATTTTTGTCTTTGCGGCATTAAGTTGGATTATGGAAGTTATTCCTAATTGGGTTACTTCGCTTATTGTAATAGTGCTGATGTTACTGACCGTTTCAACGGGCGGTTTGAGTTGTATATCGCCATCCGGCTTAGAGGGTTTAGTCAATTACAAGCACATCATGGCGGCCTTTGCAGATCCGGTTATTATGCTGTTCTTAGGAGGCTTTGTATTGGCGCATGTTGCAGGTAAATACGGTATGGACGCCGTAATTGCCAAATCTATGTTAGCAATTTTCGGCACGCGTCCCCAATGGGTTTTATTAGGCTTTCTTATTACGATTGCACTCTTCTCAATGTTTATGAGCAATACCGCTACGGCGGCTATGATGTTGGCGTTCTTGGCTCCGGTATTGAAGTCATTGCCCGAAGAAGAGACCGGACGTGTAGGATTTGCCTTAGCTATTCCTTTTGCAGCCAACTTAGGCGGTATCGGAACGCCTATCGGTACGCCGCCTAATGCCATTGCCGTAGGTGCATTACAAAATGCCGGATATACAATTACTTTTGGAGGATGGATGGCGCACATGGTGCCATATATGCTGATTATGCTACTTATCACATGGGGATTATTGCTGTTTTTCTTCCCATTTAAAAGCGATAAGATTGAGTTGCATATTCCTGTTCAAAACCGCAAGATGGATGCCAAAGCATGGATTGCTTGGATTACGTTCTTTGCAACTATCCTTTTATGGGTCACCGAATCACTCTCCGGAATCAACTCCAATATCGTAGCACTTATCCCGGTTGCCATTTATACGATGACCGGGGTCTTTACCAGCGATGATCTCAAAGAGATTGATTGGAGTGTGTTATGGTTAGTAGCCGGCGGTTTTGCCTTAGGTACTGGACTCGAAGAAACAGGATTAGCCCAGACAATGATTCATGCTATTCCGTTTGAGCAAATGAATGTCGTTCTGGTTATTGTGATTGCCGGATTGGTCTGCTATGGACTCAGCAATTTCATCAGTAACTCGGCTACGGCAGCGTTGTTAATACCCATAATGGTGGTTGTAGGTCACGCCATGGAAGATCCGACAGCAGCCAATCATGAAGCTTTTGCCGCTGCAGGAGGTATGGATACTCTGATTCCGTTTGTAGCTATCTGTGCATCGTTAGCGATGATTCTGCCTATCTCTACTCCACCCAACGCCATTGCAGCCTCCACCAAGATGGTTACTACTGCACAAATGGCCAAAGTAGGTGTACTGATTGGTATCATCGGATTCGCATTGGCTTATTTTATGTTCACAAAAATAGCCTTTTAGAAACGCCACACAGGTATAATAACAATAATAGCCGGTTATTAGCCGGCTATTAGTTTATGTGCATCTGTCCTATTACTTACGTTTAGAAGAAGAGGAAGTAGAAGTTCTTGTTGTAGTTGTAGTTGTCGTGGTAGGAACGGTTGTCACTTGTGGTGCAGCAGCAGGAGCCTTGTGGCATTGACCGCCATGGTTGATGCAAATATGGTCGCTCTGCTGATACATATAAGGAACGATTTGTTTTGCGTCATGAATCATGATATATTTCTCAACTGCTTCCTTAGACACATCTTCCAAAGCCTTGATGTCACCCAATACCGTACGAGGATTAACGTAATAACCTGCAAAACCGGTCAAGTAAGCCTTAACGCCATTAGAGGACGTCTCAATCTTATAGATAGGATCTACAACGATATCTACTTTATTATTTACGATAGCGTTATATTTAGCCTCATCCATAGCTTGTTGGGTTGAAGAACAAACAGAAGATTCAGCCATAATACGTCTGCTGAAATCAGAATTAACGTCAACATAAGTCTGAGTCGGCATAATATCAACACCGTCAGCGATACTTACACTACGAGATGTATAAGAGAACATCTTAGTACTTCCACAGGAAGTCAAAAACAGTGCCAATGCACCAATTGCTAATAATTGAATCTTTTTCATAACAATATATTTTTATAGATTATTTACTAAGTTAAATTGATTATAACATGATGGATAGACCAACCATGATAGGCTTTTGACGAT
>JAGHTR010000031.1 GCA_018065205.1 Candidatus Colicola caccequi | reverse complement strand
TGGTTGCAAGAACAGAGACCATTGATTAGCGTTCAAGATTCTTTTAAGAAAGTGATAATAGAAGACGAATATCGTTTGCCTCATTACAATGAACAGGGAATATATGTAACAGGGTTATTTGACTTTTTGCTAAATCAGGGCAGTTTAAATATGTAAAATTTGGCTATATCAAAAAAAAATAGTACCTTTGCAGCCAGAATTATAAGTTCACATGTTTGTGGACCACAATTGTGTAAACCAGTATAATATATTATGAATAAGCAGATTAGCAGAGCGTTTATTTATCGGACCCAGTGATGGAGTTGTGGCTAAAGTCAAAAGAAAGATAGGGAGCTGTTCCCTCTTATTAAGATTTTGCGAGGCAGAAAACAATTCGTTCTCTGCCCCGCTTTTTTTTCTATTTTGTGATAGTATATTGTGAGTAAACTCCCATATTTTACCTCAAAACATACAATAATAAGATAAGAATCTTATTTTTTGCTCTTAAAATTTGCGCATTCCAAATTTTTGTTGTATATTTGCAGGCTAAATTGCGTAAATGTGCGCATACGCATCCATGCGAGAGGGCATGCGAGAGGGGGGAGTGGGGAATGAATAATGAAGAGTGAATAATGGATAATGAAGAATGAATAATGAATAGTGAAGAATGAAGAGTGAATAAAGAAGATGTTCGTTAAGAGTGATGTAAATATTAAGAACCGTCGAGCCAGTTTTGATTATGAGATATTGGATCGCTATCAGGCGGGAATTGTTCTTTATGGAACGGAAATTAAATCCATTCGTGAAGGACATGCTTCATTGGTAGATACGTACTGCGTATTTCAGGAGAATGGAGTAAGGAGTAAGGACCGCTCCGCTGATGGAGTAAGGAGTAAGGAGAATGGAAAATGTAAACTGGAACTATGGGTGAAACAAATGAATATCGCTGAATATAAATTTGGCAGTTATGCTAATCATGAGGCAAGAAGGGATAGAAAATTATTGTTGCAGAAAAAAGAATTGCGCAAATTAAATAGACAAGTGAAAGATACCGGTAAGACCATTATTCCATTGCGACTGTATATTAATGAAAAAGGTTTAGCCAAAATGGAAATTGGATTATGCGTAGGTAAACACGAGTACGATAAGAGGGCAAGTATAAAAGAGAGAGATTTGGATAGGGAGATGAGAATGAATAATGAATAGTGAATAATGAATAATGAAGAATGAATAATGAATAGTGAAGAATGAATAATTAAGATAAAAATATGAAAAAGAAAGCTTTATTAATGATTCTTGATGGCTGGGGAATCGGTGAAAAGAGTGCAGCCAATGCTATTTATTCAACCAATACTCCTCATTGGAATAAGATTTTAGAGGAATATCCTCATAGTCAATTACAAGCCAGTGGTGAGAATGTAGGTTTGCCGGATGGTCAAATGGGTAATTCGGAGGTAGGTCACCTCAATATTGGTGCCGGCCGCGTTGTGTATCAGGACTTAGTAAAAATCAATCGTGCCATTAAGGACGAGAGTATTTTGGAGAATCCTGAGATTATCTCTGCTTTTAAGACTGCAAAAGAGAGTGGCAAGAAACTGCATATTATGGGTTTGACCAGTAATGGTGGTGTACATAGTTCATTGGATCATTTATTCTATTTGCTGCACATTGCTAAATTATATAACTTAGAAGGTCGCACGTTTGTGCATTGCTTTATGGACGGACGTGACACGGATCCTCACTCGGGTATAGGCTTTATTGATCAATTGGAAGCCCACATGCAGAAAGAATGTGGTGAGATTGCTTCTATCTCGGGTCGATTCTATGCCATGGACCGTGATAAACGTTGGGAGCGTGTAAAGGTAGGTTATGACCTGTTGGTAAATGGTGTAGGTGCAGCCTTTGAGAGCATGCACGAGGCTATGGAGGCTACATACGCTGCTGACGTAACAGACGAGTTTATCAAGCCTATCGTGCATGTTAAGAATGGCAAACCGGTGGCTACCATTGAGGAAGGCGATGTAGTTATTTTCTTCAATTACCGCAATGACCGCGCCCGTGAAATCACGATTGTGCTGACGCAACAAGATATGCCTGAACAGGGTATGAAGACTATTCCTAATTTGAACTATTATTGCATGACTCCGTATGAGAGTTCCTTCACCGGTCTGCATATCCTTTTCCCCAAGGAGAATGTTCAGAACACGATGGGCGAGATAGTAGCCAAGAATGGTTTGAAGCAGTTACGTATTGCTGAGACGGAGAAATTTGCACACGTTACTTTCTTCTTCAGTGGTGGCAGAGATGTGGAGTTTGAGAATGAGGAGCGTATTTTGATTCCAAGTCCCAAGGTAGCCACATACGATTTACAGCCGGAGATGTCGGCTCCTGAAGTAGCCGCAGCCTTATGCGACGCATTAGATACTCAAAAGTATGATTATATCACATTGAACTTTGCGAATGGCGATATGGTAGGTCATACGGGTGTGTATGCCAGCATTCAGCAGGCTGTTGTAACGATTGATATATGTGTGGATCGCGTAGTTAAGGCTGCTCGCAAGAATGGTTACGAAGTGATTATTATTGCTGACCATGGTAATGCCGACCATGCTGTGAACGAAGATGGTACACCGAATACGGCGCATAGTTTGAATCCTGTACCATTCGTTTATATCAGCGACAATAAAAATGCTAAAGTGGCAGATGGTATATTAGCTGATGTGGCTCCCAGTCTATGCCATATCTTAGGTATTGAACAACCGAAAGAAATGACGGGACGGAATCTAATTGCTGATTGATAATTGCTAATTTGTAAATTGCAAGAATGAAGAACGACTATATAATTGAAGTTAACCATGTCTCAAAGCAATTTGAGGATGGTAAGTTTGCGCTGAATGATGTCAGCCTACAAGTTCGTAAGGGCGAGTTTGTGACCATATTAGGTCCATCGGGTTGTGGCAAAACCACCCTACTCCGATGTATAGCCGGATTTCAGGTTGCTACAACCGGAGATATACTGCTGAATGGTGAGGATGTAACGGATACACCTCCTAATGAGCGTCCGGTGAATACCGTATTCCAAAAGTACGCTTTGTTTCCTCATCTGAACGTGTATGAGAATGTGGCGTTTGGGCTGAAACTCAAAAAAATAGAGCCATACGAGATAGAGAAGCGTGTTAAGAAGGCGCTCAAGATGGTGAGTATGTCTGATTATGAGTACCGCGATGTAGATAGTTTGAGTGGCGGTCAGCAGCAACGTGTGGCAATTGCTCGTGCCATCATCAACGAGCCGGAGGTATTGTTATTAGACGAACCTCTATCTGCTTTGGATCGCAAGATGCGTAGTGATATGCAGTTGGAATTGCGTGAGATGCACGATAAGTTGGGTATCACGTTTATCTATGTTACACATGATCAAGAGGAGGCTTTGACATTGAGTGACCGCATTGTGGTGATGCGTGAAGGTAAGATACTGCAAATAGGCAAACCGACGGATATCTACAATGAACCTCAGAGCAGTTTTGTGGCGGACTTCATTGGTGAGAGTAATATATTGGATGCTGTGATGGTGAAGGATGGTTTGGTACATTTCTGCGACCGCGATTTTGAATGCGTGGATAAAGGATTTGGTGAAGATACCGAAGTAGATGTTGTTATCCGTCCGGAAGATTGGTATATATCTGAGTTGAAAGATGAAAGTTTGAAGATGAAAGATGATGTATGGCAGTTATACGGTGAAGTTAAGACATGTATTTTCAAGGGAGTTCATTACCACATGACGGTATTGACGGATAACGGCTACGAATTAGAGGTGCAAGATTATCATGCTTTTGAACCCGGTGCCAAAGTGGCTCTATTGGTCAAACCCGAAGATATCCAAGTAATGAAGAAGACGTTGTTATGCAATACCTTCCATGGTACGATGTGTGAAGATAATCAGGTGGAGTTCTTTGGCGAAGTATGGGATGTAAGTGAGCGTGTTGCAGAGCGTTTTGAACCCGGGGAGGAAGTGGATATAGAGGTTGATTTCAACCATATTAATCTGCAAGACTACGAAGAAGATGGTACATTGAGTGGCGAGGTATATTTCATTCTGTACAAGGGTGACCATTATCACTTGCAGATTCGTACCGATGATGGTGATGATATATATGTAGATACTAATGATATATGGGATAAGGGTGATCGTGTAGGTATTAAGATTGCTCCAAGTTGGATTCGTTTGTACAAAGTAGAGAAAAATGAAACTGATACAAAATAGAAAAAACTGGGTTTGGCCGTATGTGGCTCTCTTGGTCTTTTTTGTGGTGTTGCCGTTGATACTGATTGGTATCTATGCGTTCACGGCTCAGCAAGGAGGCTTCACGTTGCAGAACTTTGTGCAGTTCTTCCAGCGTACGGAGGCAGTTAATACGTTCATTTATTCCATAGCGATAGCAGCCTTAACGACTATCATCTGCATAGTGCTGGGTTATCCGGCTGCATATTTTATGGCGATGCAGTCGTTCCGAACTCCGGCTGTGATGGCAATGCTGTTTATTTTGCCGATGTGGATTAATTTCCTGCTGCGCACTTTGGCTACGGTGGAACTTTTCCACATGTTTAACTTGCCTTTAGGTGAAGGTGCTTTGCTATTTGGTATGTGCTACGATTTCTTGCCGTTTATGATTTATCCCATTTACAATACGTTGCAGAAGATAGATGTGAGTCTATTGGAGGCCTCGCAAGACTTAGGTGCTGACCGATGGAAGACCTTTACGAAGGTGGTAGTGCCGTTGTCCTTGCCCGGTGTGTATTCGGGTATTGTGATGGTCTTTATGCCAACCGTATCTACTTTTGCCATATCGGAATTGTTGACGCAGAACAAAATCACGTTGTTTGGTTCGCTTATCCAGCGCAGTTTTGGTGAAGGAGGTATAGCAATGTGGAATTATGGAGCAGCGTTGTCGCTGATCATGTTGATTATAATAGGTTTAACTTCATTCTTTGGTAGCAATGACAACGAGGACATCAATCGACAAGCGTAGTATATGGTCGCGCATATTGAGTCAGGGTTACCTCTGGCTGTTGCTCTTTGTGCTTTATACGCCTATTTTGCTCATTATTGTCTTTTCTTTTACGAAGAGCAAGGTGTTGGGCAACTGGACGGGCTTCACAATAGGATTATACGAGAATCTCTTTACGGGATATGACTTATCGGATAACGTGCGTGTCGATCCAAACTTATACCGTGCACTTATTTACACGGTGGTGATTGCTTTTTCGGCAGCATTGGTTTCCACTATTTTGGGAACGATAGCAGCCATTGGTATTTTTAACCTCAGACAGCGTTATCGCAAGGGGGTTATGTTCTTGAATTCCGTGCCAATGATTAACCCGGATATCATCACAGGTATATCATTGTTCCTGTTGTTTGTCTTCTTAGGTATCAGTCGTGGATTGGTAACGGTTATAATTGCGCATGTCGTATTTTGTACACCGTATGTGGTCTTATCGGTCATGCCGAGGTTACAAAAGATGAATCCTAATATCTATGAAGCTGCTTTGGATTTAGGAGCTACTCCTTCGCAGGCTTTTCGTAAAGTACTTGTGCCGGAATTATGGCCGAGTATGATTAGTGGTTTCATATTGAGTTTGACGCTGTCCATTGACGACTTTGGAGTAACGTTCTTCACGAAGGGAAGCAATGGATTGGAGACGCTCTCGACATTTATTTATTCGGATGCACGAAAAGGAGGATTAACTCCCGAGTTAAGGCCTCTCTTTTCCTTAATATTCCTCACCATTTTGGTGTTATTAATTATTTCTAATTTACGTACTTCTAAACAAATTAAAAAATGAAAAAAGTGAATTTTTTTCTGGTATTGGCCTTGGTTGCCGTATTGGGTTTTCAAACCAGTTATGTAACGGCCGCAGACCGTGAACACACGTTGAAAGTGTACAACTGGCAAGACTACATTGACATGGACAATGTATTGAACAAATTTCCGGAATGGTATAAAGAACAGACCGGAGAGGAAGTGGTGGTTAGTTATCAAACTTTCGACATCAATGAAAGTATGCTGACTCAAATTGAGATTGGTCATGAGGATTATGACGTTATTTGTCCATCCGAGTACATCATTGAGCGCATGCTTCGTAATAACTTATTACTTAAGATTGACAAGAACTTTGGTTCCACGCCGGATTATACCAAGTTAGTGGCACCGTTTGCTATTGATAAATTCCAGCAGATGGCTCCGGATACGAATACCATCGTGAGTGATTATACGGTAGGATATATGTGGGGTACCACAGGTATTTTATACAATGCTGCGCTTGTAGATGGCAATGATGTAAAGAGTTGGGGTTGCTTACAGAACCCAGATTTCAAGGATCGTATTTTAATGAAGGATGCCTTCCGAGATGTTTATTCGGTTATTGTGCTGTATTGCTACAAGGATGAGATTGCAGCGGGAACAGAGACCAAGGAGGACCTTGTGGCTAACGTGACTCCGGAACGTATGCAGCGTGTAGAAGAATTCTTGACGAGTATGAAGGACAATATTGCCGGTTGGGAAGTTGATTTCGGTAAGGAAGAAATGACTAAAGGCAAGACTTGGATGGATGTGCTATGGTCGGGTGATGCTCAATGGGCTATTGAAGAGGCTGCTGAGATGGGAGTTGATTTGAAATATATCATTCCGGAAGAAGGCAGTAATGTATGGTTTGATGGATGGTGTATTCCTAAGTACGCTCAAAATACAAAGGCTGCCAGTTATTTTATCAACTTCATGTGTATGCCGGAGAATGCCATTCTTAATATGGAAGAGATAGGTTACGTGAGTGTAATTGCCGATTCAACTATTATGGAATGGGCCAATGATGATGAGATTGAGCAAACGGCTGACCTGACGTATTTCTTTGGTGAAGGCGCTGAGGCTGTGCATGCCAATCAGGTTTTCTATCCTGATAAGTCCATTATTGACCGTTGCGCATTAATGCATGATTGTGACGAACAAACGGAGGCTATGTTAGCTATGTGGAATCGCGTTAAAGGTGATAACTTAAATAGTACAATGGTTATTGTGATTATAGTCATTCTGTTGGCTGTTATTGCCTTTGCTATTATCCACATGATGAATAATCGTCGTCAACGTGCGTTGCAAAATAAACATCGTAAACATATTCGTAAATGAAACGATTAATTCTTTTTTCTAATCTGTTTTTCCTCCTCTTGGCCCCTATCATGGCCAATGAGGTGGAGGAGCAGTACGCCTTGGTAAAACGGTCTTTTACCGAGCGCGACAAGTCGGCTCAAAATGAGCTTAAACAGTATTTGCGGGATTACCCGTATACCACGTATTACAGTAGTGTACAGACAATGATCGGTGTGCTACAAGTGGAAAAACTGCGTTATAAAAACGCAACTAAAACATTTGACCGTGTTAAATGGAAACAACTGGAGCGGGATGAACAACCTGTTTTCTTCTTCTATCGCGGTTTAGCTTATCTCAAACAAGATAAGTTCAACGAAGCCGTTTCGTGCTTCAAAGCATTGCGTGAAGGCGATAGTCCATATGCTCTTCAAGGTAAGTTCTATTATGCGTATAGTTATTATTTGCAGGAGAACTATGATAAGGCTTTGCCGGACTTATTAGCTCTTGAAACGACTGCGGAATACAAGACTATAGCACCTTATTTGGTGGCGCAGATTTACTACGCTCAGCATCATGTAGATTTGGCTGAGGCGCGTGCCAGACAATTATTGGAGCAATACCCCAATAACAAGCACAATGGTGAGATGGAGCGCATATTAGGTGAAATAGCCTACAGTAACGGGCGTTATGATGAAACCATAGAACGATTGACACGATATATGCAATCCTTCAAGGAGCAGGAGCGCGAAGTAATGAATGAGGATGTATATATTCTGGCAGTGGCACAATATCACTTGGGCGATTATAAGAATGCCATTACCAATCTTAAAGCCGTCAAATTGGATGATGTAGCTTTATCAGAGAAAGTATGTCTGTATTTAGGCCATGCTTACGTCAAAGAAGGTAATATAGAAAAAGCCAAGTTGAGTTATCAGGCAGCGATGCGATATGACCATGATAAGGCCATTCGTGAAGAGGCTATGTATAACTATGCGTTGTGTACTTATCAGACAGGAACAGCTTTAGGCGAGAGCATTAATGCTTTCAACGACTTCCTTAAACAATACCCGACATCTAAGCATATAGAGGATGTGTACGAGATGTTGGCTGCGATGTACATGACCAGTAAAA
Organism: Candidatus Colicola caccequi; assembly: GCA_018065205.1. Classification (GTDB taxonomy): domain Bacteria; phylum Bacteroidota; class Bacteroidia; order Bacteroidales; family Paludibacteraceae; genus Colicola; species Colicola caccequi. Next base: position 15,669 of record JAGHTR010000031.1, on the reverse strand, counting down.
ACTATGAGGCTGCTCTAAATGCCGTATGTGCGTTGCGCAATCCTAATAGCAAACTGCAGGAAACTAAGCAATACTTACGTTACCAATTAGGTGCAGATGCTCTTTTACAAGGTAAGAACGAAGAGACGATTCGATGGATGAGTGACGTGATTCAAAACGAATCCGGTACATCTAATTATAAGACTGAGGCTTATTATTATCGTGCTGAGGCCCGATACCGTCTAAATCAGTATGAGCAGGCTATGGCGGATTTGGTTAAGTACCGTCAACAACCATCTTTTATACAATCTAAGAACAATGTAATGGCGGATTATCTGCAAGGATATGTGTCGTTCAACCTCAAAAAGTATTCTGAATCACTAGGCTGTTTTACTTGTTTCGTATCTCAAGATCAAGTGAAGAAAGACAAGAAATTATATGCTGATGCATTAAACAGAATAGGTGACTGCCAATTCAATTCACGTCAATTTGAATCCGCAGCTGACACGTATCAACAGGTGATTGATTTGGGTAAGCAGGGTGTTGATTATGCTTTATTCCAACGTGGTTATGTATTAGGCCTAATGCGTCAATACCCGAATAAGATTGCGATGATGGAGCAGTTGGTTACCAATTATCCTAAATCCGATTATGCAGATGATGCTTTGTATGAAATAGCTCGTGCGCAGTTGCAACAAGAGAATAGTTTGGCGGCAATCAATGCATATTCCCGTTTGGTAACGGCGTATCCCAATAGTTCATATGCTCGTACAGCTTCTCTGGAACGTGGTATGATCTTCCGCAATTTAGGTATGTATGATGATGCCCTTCAGGCTTATCGTCAGACGATTGAGACATATCCGGCTACGGAACAGGCTTATGCTGCCCTGGATGGTATGGAGCAAGTGTATGTGGAACAAAATAAAGTAGGAGACTATGTGGACTATACCAAACGTCTAAGCGCCTTTAGTATGTCGGTTTCTTCAAAGGAAGACTCGCTTACTTTTGCTGCCGGCAATTTGCAGTATATGTTAGGTCATTATAACGAATCTGCTGAGGCTTTCTCAACCTATTTACAGAAGTATTGTCCGGGTGGCCGTAATTGTTTGATGGCTCTCAATAATGGTGCGGATAGTTATTATCAATCCGGTCAAAAGAGTAAGGCATTGGAATTGTACTTACAGTTGGCCGAGCAGAAGAACAATGCTTATGTAGAACAGACGTATAGCCGTATTGCGGAAATCAGTTATGATGTACAAAATTACGAACAAGCCCGTACTTATTTTGATAAAATGACCCAATTGGGATTAAAACAAAAGGACTTGCAGAATGCTAAATTAGGAGTGTTGCGTTGCTCGTATCTGATGAATGACTATGGAGCTGTTATTACGAGTGCTACGGATATTATGTCAGATAACGATATCACAGATGCTGTACGTCAGGAGGCTCGCTACAATCGTGCTAAGGCCTTTATGCACCAAGATCAATATGGTCAGGCTATAACAGACTTGTCTATTTTGGCTAAAGATGTACGGATGGAGCAAGGAGCCGAGGCTAAATATCTATTGGCTTTAGCTTATTATAATCAGAATGCTCTGACTGCTGCCGAGGATGAGATTATGTCTTTTGCAGGTATGAAAACCCAGCATCAATATTGGTTAGCAAAGAGTCTGGTGCTATTGTCAGATATCAATGTTGTTCGGGGTGAGTTATTCCAAGCAAAACAGTACTTATTGACTTTGCAACAAAACTATAAAGGTAAGGATGATATTCAGTCTATTGTATTGGATAAGTTGCAACAAATAGAGGCAGCCGAACATCCTGAAGAAACAGAAGAGGAGGATGAGTTATGAAATACACAAAATTGATTGCAATTATTGGATTCTTGGGAAGTATAAGTTGCGTGTTTGCGCAAGGAGATACGTTATCACGTTCAGTCACGGTGGAACGTGAGTTTCAACCAATTATTCAATCGGTTGGAAAAGTGAATTCTTCTCCGGCACGATTGGATATCCAGGAACCACAAGTGGAGGTTAAGTACTCGGATGCTATTGAACAAGATAGTTCAACATACAATGCTAAACCGATGCGATTTGTTAATACGCCTCTGCCTAAACAAGACAAGTGGCAAGGTCATTTGGATGTCGCTGCCGGACATTCCAATACTTATTTGGACTTTGGTTATTCGGTGCCGGTTTCCGGAAGAGGATCTAAAGGCGTTAAACTAGATTTATATGCTCATCACGATGCTGCTTGGGGTGTGAAAACATGGGAAGAAACGGAAGTAGGTATGAACTTTGTTAAGCAGTTCTCATCGTTAGAAACCTACTTGAATGTTAGTGGTCAAAATACATTCTTCACTCGTTATGGACGGTATTGGGACTTGGATAAAAATGGTCTTTCCGTTCGTCATTTTAGTGATTTGAAGAAGGACGACAAACAGTCTATTTGGCAGGTTAATGTAAATGCAGGAGTGCGTTCGCGTAAGAATGCTGATATTCTTTATAATGTGGACTTAGGCTATCAGGCTTATGTATTGCCCAACCTTGTATCTGAGCATCAGGCACGCACTAGAGCCAATGTAGAATGGAATGGTGACGAGCATCGTGTAGGTGGTAATATTTACGTGCAGAATGCATTCTATTCTGTAGAAGAGGAATTATGGAAGGAAACGAGTGCTAAACGCGATGTTCTTTCTCGTCATGCCCTCCGTATTAATCCCTATTATCGCTACGTTGGTGATCGTTTGAGAGCTCGCGTAGGGGTTAACTTGGATGTCAATTTTGGAAAAGGACAAATGATGTCCTCGAATAGTGAGATTAGTTTTGCTCCGTCACCGGATGTTTATTTAGAGTATCGTATTGTTCCACAATTACTTGCTGTATATGGTGGTGCAAAAGGAACGTTTAGTACTGGTACATTGGATGGTTATATGGCTACTTGTCCGTATCGTAATATAGCGCGAGGTGTAGCTTCGGACCACGTTAGTTCATATACTCCGGTTGATGCTTTTGTAGGATTTAAGATTCGTCCAGCTGATAATTTACTGATAGATATCTATGCCGGATATGCCTTTATGAAAAATCAAATCATTTTCTATACGGATACAACATCGTTGCGCCCCGGTGGATTTATGCATTACGAGTATTGCGATTATCAACGTTGGAAAGTGGGAATGGAATTAACCTATCATTATCAAGATATTATACATATTACAGCCAGCGGCAATTACTATCATTGGATTCCTGAGAATATGGAGTTAGAAATGCATGAAAAAGGATTTAATCCAAATACAGTGTACGACCATCCGTCGTGGGATGCTCATCTGCGTATAGATGCTCATATTAACTCACACTGGTCATTATATAGCGATAATAATTTCTGCGGTTCCGTTAAGTCGGTGACTCAGTTCTATGGAGAAGTAAAGAGTAGACCGGTGATTGACTTGAACATCGGTGTACGATATGATTGGAAGAAGAACATAGGTTTTTATTTGCAACTCAATAACTACATTAATCGTTACAATGATATCCTATTTAGTTATCAAACGCAAGGCATACATGGTGTGTTTGGTGTTAGTTGGAAGTTCTAATTATGTTAGTAAATGACAAAAAAATAGATCAACCGGTTCTGCATTTGATTGGTGATATTGCGGATGAACTGGGTTTGGAATGCTATGTAATTGGTGGTTGGGTACGTGATTTGTTCTTGCATCGCGACTCTAACGACATTGATGTAGTAACTGTAGGTAAGGGAATTGAACTGGCTGAAGCTGTCGCTAAACGTTTAGGTAAGCATGCTCATTTAAGTGTTTTTCGAACGTATGGAACAGCACAAGTCAAGTGGCATGATATGGAGTTGGAGTTTGTGGGAGCCCGTCGTGAGAGTTATCAACATGATTCACGCAATCCTATTGTGGAAGACGGTACATTAGAGGAGGACCAAAATAGGCGTGATTTTACTATCAATGCAATGGCCATTTGTCTCAATCGGTTGCGTTATGGAGAATTGCTAGACCCATTTGATGGTATGTGTGATTTGAGGGATTGTATCATTCGTACACCTTTAGATCCGGACATCACGTTTTCAGACGATCCGCTGCGTATGATGCGTGCCATCCGATTCGCCACTCAATTAGGGTTTGATTTGGAGGACGAAACGTTTGACGCCATTGCTCGTAATAGGGATAGAATAAGCATTATTACGAAAGAGCGCATTGTGGATGAATTAAATAAGATTATGCTTTCTCGTCGTCCGTCGGAAGGCTGGATGTTATTGGATAAAACAGGTTTATTACCACTTATCTTTCCTGAATTGGCAGCGCTAAAGGGAGTGGATATAAAGGAAGGTAGAGGGCATAAGGATGTATTCCTACATACAATGCAAGTGCTTGATAATGTTGCAGTTAACTCAGATAACATATGGCTTAGATGGGCGGCTTTGTTGCATGATATAGGTAAACCTAAATCTAAATCTTGGGATGTGCAGTCGGGATGGACTTTCCGTAACCATAATTACATTGGTGCAAAGATGATTCCGCATATCTTCAAGAAGATGAAGATGCCACAAAACGAGAAGATGGATTATATCATTAAGATGGTGGATTTGCACATGCGTCCAATCAATCTTATTGAAGATACGGTAACCGATTCTGCTGTTCGTCGATTGCTTTTTGAGGCTGGAGATGATATAGATGATTTAATGCTTTTATGCGATGCGGATATTACATCTCGGAATATAGAAAAGGTAGAGAGGTTTCATAAAAATTATGAATTAGTGCGCCAAAAAATGGTGGAATTGGAAGAGCGCGATCGCATTCGTAATTTTCAACCACCTGTTCGTGGAGATGAAATCATGCAATTGTTGCATTTAGAACCATGTTCCGAGGTTGGGCAACTGAAACAACGCATTAAAGATGCTATTTTAGATGGCATTATTCCAAACGAATATGAGGCAGCAAAAGCATATATGTTGGAACAGGCAAAAGAGATGAATTTATTGCCTTAATCATGATTGAATAATTGATAAATATAGATATGTTACAGATTTACAACACATTAACTCATCAAAAAGAGTTCTTCCGTCCGTTACATGAAGGACATGTAGGTATGTACGTTTGCGGACCTACCGTTTATGGTGATGCACACTTGGGACATGCTCGTCCTGCAATCACATTTGATTTACTTTATAGGTACTTATTGCACTTAGGCTTTAAAGTACGCTATGTTCGCAATATAACCGATGTGGGGCATTTGGAGCATGATGCTGATGAGGGAGAAGATAAGATAGCAAAAAAAGCACGTTTAGAGCAACTTGAACCGATGGAGGTGGTGCAATACTACACCAATCGCTATCATCACGATATGGAGGCTCTGAACGTCTTACCTCCCACGATTGAACCTCATGCTAGTGGTCATATTATTGAGCAAATTGAATTTGTTAAGAAAATTCTGGATAAAGGGTATGCTTATATTAGCAATGGTTCCGTGTATATGGATGTGGAGAAGTATGCTCAAGACTATCCGTATGGCAAACTATCTGGTCGTAATTTGGAAGAGATTAAAACCGAAACTCGTGAATTAGACGGACAAAACGAGAAACGGCATAGTTATGATTTTGCTTTATGGAAAAAAGCAGCACCAGAGCATATTATGCATTGGCCCAGTCCGTGGAGCGAAGGATTTCCGGGATGGCATATGGAATGTTCTACTATGGGAACGAAGTATTTGGGAGAAGAGTTTGATATTCATGGAGGTGGATTAGATCTTATGTTCCCTCATCATGAAGCGGAGATTGCTCAGTCTTGCGCGGCATTAGGTCATGATAGTGTGCATTATTGGATGCATAATAATATGATTACTATTGCCGGTAAGAAAATGGGTAAGTCTTACCATAATTTTATTACTTTGGAGCAGTTCTTCAAGGGTGAACACGAACTGCTTACTAAGCCATTTTCTCCGATGACTATTCGCTTTTTCATCCTAATGGCCCATTATCGTTCTACGGTTGATTTCTCATCAGAAGCTCTTGAGGCCGCCGAGAAAGGATTAGGGCGATTGACAGAGGCTTATAACCGACTGATGAAATTAAAGGCAGAAGACCAAACCACAGTAGAATTGACTCCATTGAGACAATTATGCGAAGACGCAATGGAAGATGATTTGAATTCACCGATTGTAATCTCACATTTGTTTGATAGTAGTCGTGCTATCAATACAATTTATGACGGAAAAGGTTCCATTTCATCGGAAGATTTGATGGAATTACAAACTACTTGGAAGACCTTTGTAGTGGATATTCTTGGTTTAAAGATGGAGAGCGCAACGACTGATGGCAATCAGGATGCATATAAGGGTGCGATTGATTTATTGCTCAACATACGTTTGGAAGCCAAGAAGAATAAAGATTGGGCTACTAGCGATAAAATCCGTAATGAATTAATGGCTCTTGGATTTACAATTAAAGATACCAAAGATAGTTTTGAATGGTCCTTATAAATGGCATTTTTTCATTTACATAGACAAGAGGATGAGGGTGACTTAGGTGAAGCTATTGCCGCTAATTTACTGCGACAGAAAGGCTACACTATCGTGGAGCAGAATCTAAAAGTCAATGCCAAGGAAATTGATATAATCGCTACGAATGATGAGTATATTGTTTTCTGTGAGGTAAAGACTCGTACATCCACTTTTGCCGGAAATCCGGAACAGTTTGTGAATAAGGATAAGCAAAGAAATATGATTTTTGCAGCGAACGCCTACATTAAGCACGTAGGCGAGAAACGTAGCCCGCGATTTGATGTTATTGGAGTGTTGTTAAATAAGCAAACTGGTGATATTCAAGAGATTAACCATATTGAGGATGCGTTTTTCCCTTCGGTGAGAACCGTTCATTCCTCATCTTATTCGGGTAGATATAAATGGCATTCTAAATCAGTTTGGAAAACAAAAAGATGAATTTCTCATACGATGTTATAGTAGTTGGAGCCGGTCATGCCGGTTGTGAAGCTGCTCACGCTGCGGCTCGAATGGGGTCTAGGACACTGCTCATTACGATGGATATGAATAAAATCGGTCAGATGAGTTGCAATCCAGCCGTGGGAGGTATAGCAAAGGGACAAATAGTACGTGAAATAGATGCGTTAGGAGGACAGATGGGAATTGTAACCGATTTGTCGGCCATTCAATTTCGTATGCTTAACCGCAGTAAGGGGCCTGCCATGTGGTCGCCTCGTTCACAAAGTGATCGTAAACGCTTTATTGAAGAATGGGTAAAAGTGCTTTCTTCAACGGAGAATCTCTCCTTGTGGCAAGATGTGGTGACGGAACTTATTGTGGATCATAATACTGTTTGTGGTGTGAAGACCATGTTGGGTATTGAAATGAGGGCTAAGGTAGTCATTTTGACGAATGGTACGTTTCTTAATGGTCTTCTACATTTTGGTAAAGCGCAGATTCGCGGTGGGCGAACCAGTGAACCTGCTTCATATGGTCTAACTGAGCAATTAGTTGGATTGGGTTTCAAAAGTGATCGAATGAAAACCGGCACCCCTGCGCGTATAGATAAGCGATCTATTGATTTTAATCAACTCACCATTCAACCAGGTGATAGTGATGAATATAAGTTCTCTTATTTGCCCTCTATTCATCGGAAATTGAAGCAGATGCCATGTTGGATTACTTATACGAATCCTAACACCCACGATATACTGCGTCAAGGTCTGCCGGATTCTCCGTTGTATAATGGTCAAATTAAGAGTATAGGACCGCGCTATTGTCCTAGTATAGAAACAAAGATTATTACCTTTGCTGATAAAGAGCAACATCAAATCTTTTTGGAGCCGGAAGGTGTTGACTCCAATGAGTATTATGTAAATGGTTTTTCTTCCTCCTTACCGTGGCAGGTGCAATTAGCAGGATTGAAGACGATTAAGGGATTAGAGAATGTGGTTATGTATCGTCCCGGATATGCGATTGAGTACGACTTTTTTGATCCTACTCAACTCTATCCTACCTTAGAAACTAAGTTGGTAAAGAACTTGTTTTTTGCCGGTCAAATCAATGGTACAACCGGATATGAGGAGGCCGCCGGACAAGGTTTGGTTGCTGGTGTAAATGCACACCTTGTTTTGGCAGGAGCAGAGCCATTGGTCTTACATCGAGATGAAAGTTATATTGGTGTACTTATTGATGATCTCGTGCATAAAGGTGTAGACGAACCGTATCGTATGTTCACTTCTAGAGCCGAATATCGTATCTTGTTGCGTCAGGATAATGCCGATGCGCGTCTTACTCAGTTGGGTTATCAATTAGGTATTGTAGACAGCAATCGATATCAACTTTATATAGATAAAAAGAATGCTATTGATCGGTTGTGCGATTTTTTAACAACTACGCCAATACGGGCTGATCATATTAATGGTTGGTTAGAATCTATTGGAGAATGCTCTTTGCAGCACGGATGTAAACTGATTGATTTAGTTACTCGTCCAAAGGTATCTATTGTTGGTTTAAGTACTCAAGTGCCTTCTTTGCGTGAATTGATCAATAGTTTTGGTGAGCGCAGTAGTGAGATTGTGGAAAGTGCCGAGATTGATATTAAGTATAGGGGATATATTGAGCGCGAACGATTAGCTGCTGACAAATTGCGCAGGTTAGATGCGATTAGACTGCCTGAGGATTTTAACTATCAAGATGTGCAGTCGTTATCCACCGAAGCTCGTCAAAAGTTGAGCCGTATTCACCCGGAAAATATTGGTGCAGCCAGCCGTATTCCCGGAGTAAGTCCGAATGATATTAGTGTGTTATTAGTGCTTTTAGGTAGATGATTTGAAGATTTTTGTTTATTTTATAAACAAATAATAAATAGTTCCACGTGGAACAATGACTATGAAATCGGTTTCTGAACATATTAAGAATATCTTATCCTCCTTGCCTCAGCAGCCTGGGGTATATCAATATTTTGATAGTGAAGGTGTGGTGATATATGTTGGGAAAGCAAAGGATTTGAAACGGCGGGTAAGTAGTTATTTTCAAAAAGAACATGAGTGGGTTAAGACGCGTCAATTGGTTAAGAATATAGTTGATATTAAGTATGTGGTTGTGGATAGCGAGCAGGATGCATTTCTGCTGGAAAACAATCTAATTAAGCAATATCAACCTCGTTATAACATATTGCTAAAGGATGGTAAGTCATACCCCAGTATTTGTATTACAAAGGAGGCTTATCCGCGGATATTTAAAACGCGTAAGATAATAAAGGGTGCCGGAGAATATTTTGGCCCTTATAGTTATGGTAATACGGTTGATTTGGTTGTCGAATTGATTCATAAATTGTACCCCTTGCGTACTTGTGCTCTGCCATTGACGCAAAATGGGGTTGTACAAGGTAAATATAAGGTGTGTCTTAAATATCACTTAAAATCTTGCTCTGGTGTGTGTGCCGGTTGTGTAAGGGATAGTGAATATGCTTCTTATATAGATGGCGCAAAGAAGATTATTCGTGGTGATGCGCGGTTGCTTTGTCGTCAATTAGAGGAGCAGATGGAGGCCGCTTCTACCAAAATGGATTATGAGCGTGCACAGGAAATAAAAGAAAAGTTAGAGTTAATTGATAAGTTCTGCTCGAAAACTATAATTAGCAATAATCATATTGGTCAATTGGATGTGTTTGGATACGATGAACAGGGACAAAATGTCTATATCTCGATGCTACATATCCAAAATGGAAGTATCGTTCAGGGTCAGACGATTGAGTATAAGCGGTCCTTGGATGAGCCCAAAGAAGAAGTTTTGGCATTAGGAATGATGGAATTGAGAGAGCGTTTGTGCAGTGTTACAAAAGAAGTTATTGTTCCGTTCATCCCCGATGGATACGACGAAAACTTGCATATTAATATTGCTGTAAGTGGCGAAAAGAAGAAGTTACTGGATTTGGCAATGCAGAACGTAAGACAATATAAGTTGGATCGAATCAAACAGTCTGATAAATTGAATCCTGATCAGCGAATGGTGCGTGTTTTAGGAGGGTTACAGAGTTTGTTGAAGTTGGAGAAATTGCCTGTATTCATCGATAGTTTTGATAATTCGTCTTTACAGGGAAATGATGCAGTGGCGGCGTGCGTTGTGTTTAAGAAGGCGAAGCCCAGTAAAAGTGATTATAAACGCTTCCGTATCAAATCTGTAGTTGGTCAGGATGATTATGCCTCTATGCGTGAGATTGTTCGTCGCAGGTATCAAGATCTATTGGATGCTAATGAACCATTACCTGATTTGATTTTGGCTGATGGTGGAATAGGACAGGTGCATGCGATTCGTGAGGTTGTGGAACAACAGTTAGGTTTATCTATTCCTGTGGCTGGTTTGAAGAAAGATAATAAACATAGAACCAACACACTTGTTTTTGGAGATCCTATTCAAGAGGTAAGTTTGAAAGTTACAGATGAAGTGTTTAGATTGTTAGTGCAGATTCAGGACGAAGTGCATCGTTTTGCTATAACGTTTCATAAAAAGAGCCGTTCTAAGTCGCAAATTAAGTCGCAACTTGATGATATACAAGGAGTTGGCGAATCTACGAAGCAAAAATTATTGTCTGGGTTCCACACAGTAGCACGAATTAGAACAGCAAGTTTGGAAGAGTTGGAGAAAGTTGTGCTAAAACGTTATGCTTCAATCGTTTACGAGTATTTTCAGAGGGATTTATCGCGTTGAGAATTAAATATTTTTCATGAATATGGCACATTATACATTAAAAATGGATGAAAATAAGATGCTTTTTCTATTGGATGCAACTGGAAAGCGTCTGGGTGTGTTAGATTTGATTCGTCACTACCCTACTCGTCGAGTCTTTGCTTTTGATGCTCCGATGGGAGCCGGCAAGACTACTTTCATTAGACAACTATGTGAGGAACTTGGAACGAAGGATGTGGTCAACTCACCGACTTTTGCCATTGTGAATGTATATGACACCCCCAAGGATGGAGAGATTTATCATTTTGATTGTTATCGGTTGAAAGGCATTCGTGAGGCTCAAGATTTTGGTGCAGAGGATTATTTATATTCCGGTAACATTTGTTTGATTGAGTGGCCGGATATTATGGAACCTCTCTTGCCGGAGGACACCTTATATATACATATTCGTGTGCGTGAAGATGGAGATAGAGACTTGACAATAGATAATTTGTAACTGAGTCAGAATAATATTAAATAACAATTTTGCGAAATAGATTGTACATAGTGTTGATAGGACTGATACTGATGGTGGGTATGGTCCGGGCTGAGAATGTGGAACATGAGAGTATACTTATGTTGCGCTTTGGTGGCAGTTGGCGTCAAGATCAGTACTTGAGTCCCCTACTCTATAAAGGTTTAATGGTGGGGATAGGAAATGAATGGTGGCAACCTTTTCGAAAGGAGACTAAATTAGGTCAAGCAGGAAAATTAGATAATTGGGAGCATGTGGGACGACTTGATGTGCGTTTTGATTGGACGTATAATCCAACCCAATCAAATGTGTTATATGCGTTGCAATTGCAGACAGGATGGGGAGCTAATTATGTGTGGCGTTTTGTGGAACACGGTGTGCAGGTGTTTGTAGGTCCATATCTGGATGTGAGTGGAGGCATCAAGTATCATGCTGTAAGTGTAAATAAACCGATTTCGTTGGATTTAATGGTTAGCGCTCAAGCCATGGCTGGGGTTAGTTATGCGTTTAAGGGGAAGAAGACTTCGTATCGGTTACGATATATGGTGCGATTCAATTTGATAGGTGTGGATTATATGCCGGATTATTGGCAGTCGTATTATGAGATGTACGAGGAAGTATTGGGAAAAGTGAGATGTGCTGGTATGTGGAATCATCGTACGTTACATCATGAGTTAACATTAGATATGCAATTCCCCCACTCTACTTGGCGAGTAGGTATATGTCATGATTATGACGAATATGGTCAGAAGAATATGATGTTCTCTACTGAACAAGTGGCGATGGTTGTAGGAACATGTTTTAGATATAAGTTAAACCCCAAGAAAGACTTTGCTTCATTCTAGTATATGGCCAATGTACGATTATACATAGTATTGTTGCTTATTGTATGTACGGCTTGTACCCATCGTTTTGATGGTGTTGAGGATAATACGCCTATAGGTAATATGGAATGTTTATGGCGGACGTTAGACGATAAGTATTGTTATTTTGAGGAAAAGTCAATAGATTGGCAGAAGGTACATGATGAATATGTGCCGAAGGTGAAATCTGTTCGTTCCGGAGATTATTTAGCGCTTTTTGATACGTTGGCTAATATGGTGAATAGTTTGAATGATGGGCATGTGAATATATATTCTAATTTTGATATATCTCGTTGCGATAGTTGGTATGCAGGTTATCCTAAGAATTGGGATTGGGAGGTGGTTAAGAACTATTATTTGACGGATTATCGCATTGCCGGAGGTGCGTATTATAATACGATTGCAGATGGTCAGGTTGGGTATATTTATGTTGGCAGTTTTGAACAAGTGGTTAGTGCAAATAACATGGCATATATTTTGCGTTCATTTAAGGACTGTAAGGGGGTGATAGTGGATGTAAGAGATAATGGTGGAGGTGATTTGGAGAATGCTTATCAGTTAGCTGCCACTTTCTTTAGACAGGATACAACGGTTGGTTATTGGCAGCATAAGAATGGTCGTGGTCATAATGACTTTTCGTCGTTGGAACCTCAGCAGTTACGTAAGAGTAAAATGCCGTCAACATGGTTAAGACCTGTAGTTGTGTTATGTAATAGGAAAACATACTCGGCGGCTAATTTCTTTGTTAGCATAATGCGCTATGCCTATAATAGTGCTATTATGGGTGGAGTAAGTGGAGGTGGAGGAGGTATGCCATTGAGTTATGAACTGCCTAATGGGTGGACTGTTCGCTTCTCAAGTATTCGAATGTTTGATGCATCTAAAAATAGTATAGAGCCAGGTATAAGTCCGGATGTTTTTGTGGAAGATGATCCTCAAACCAATCAGGATGAGATTATAGATGCCGCCGTACAAGTGATAAAAAAATGTTATAAGAATGATACAAGTCATTGATTTACACAAGAGTTTTGGTTCGTTGGAAGTGCTTAAGGGAGTACATCTTGACGTTAAGAATGGCGAGATTGTTGCTATTTTAGGCCGAAGCGGTGCCGGTAAGACCACATTGCTGCAGATTATCGGTACATTGGATCGGCCCGATAGAGGTCAGGTATTTATTGATGGGCAAGATGTGTTCCAATTGTCCGAGAAAGAATTAGCATCGTTTAGGAATAGACATATTGGTTTTATATTTCAGCAGCATCAATTATTGCCTGAATTTACGGCTTTGGAAAATGTGATGATGCCAGGTCTTATTGCTCGGCTCAATGAGAAAGATGTAGAGCGCAAGGCGGTTGAGTTGCTTACTCAATTGGGATTAAAAGAACGGTTATATCATAAACCGTCTCAGTTGTCTGGTGGCGAGCAACAACGTGTAGCAGCTGCACGCGCTATGTTGTTGCAACCATCGGTTATTTTGGCTGATGAGCCAAGTGGCAGTTTGGATGAGCAGAATAAGAAAGAGTTGCATACGTTATTATTGGAGATGCGTGAGAAGTATGGTCAGACTATTATTTTGGTAACTCACGATCAAGAATTAGCTCGTATATGTGATCGTCAATTAGTGATACAAGATGGAAAGATTGAATAAAAACAAAATTGTTTTGCGTATTATGGGCGTTTGGTCGCTTGTATGCGTGATGGTATTGGCGAGTTGTTCGTCTAAGCGTTCCTATTTCCCTCGCAAGATGGAATTGCAACATGTAGATGTGGTACGTTTTGATGAGGCCATATTGAATGTTTCGGTTGATTCTAGTTTGCAGGATATTAGGTATTTATACGATGAATACGAGACTTTTATGCCTGTGTTTACGGAGAATATATTAGGTATATCACCAGAGGATACTTTGTATTTAGCAGAAGCATTGCCTCTCTTTTTGGAGGATACTTTATATGGTTTTAAGGAGACCAATGCCGAGGTAAAAAAGCAATTTGCGGATATCTCTGATTTGGAGGAAAAAATGGATAAGGCATTTATGCGTTTTCACTATTTATATCCAGAGATGCCTATTCCAACGGTGTATTTCTTTATTTCCGGATTTAATGCTTCTATTTTGTTCATGGAAGAAGATATCGCGGTTGGAACGGATATGTATTTAGGTAAGGATTGGAAGTATTATAATCGAGTTGTGCATAATTACCAAAAGCAAAATATGCGTCGTGAATGTATTCCGATTGATGTAGTGAGTGCTTATTTATTTAGGAATTTGCTCTATACTGCCACGAAGAATCGTTTGATAGATAATATGATTTACCGTGGAAAGGTGATGTATTTATTGTCTGTTTTAATGCCTGAATATCCCGGATATGAGATTATGGGGTACACGAAAGAACAATGGGATTGGTGCGTGAAACACGAACGTGCGATTTGGAACACGATAATGGATAAGCGTGACTTATTTAAGACAGAGAGTATGGTGTTGACGTCCTATCTGAATGATGGTCCGTTTACTTCAGAGGTCTCGCAAGATGCTCCCGGTAGAGTGGGAACATGGATAGGTTGGCGGATAGCAGAAAGTTATATGGAACACAATGAGCAAGTTACACTGCAAGAACTTATTGCAGATGGTGATGCTCAAGCTATATTACAGAATAGTTTTTATAAGCCTTAGAATATGTACGAACAAGATTTTGATATATTAGGAAAGCAGGTACATGGACGGCGTCTAGTGTATCTGGATAATGCGGCTACTACTCAAAAGCCTAAGGCCGTATTGGACGCTATGACGGAAGCATATACCACGTGGAATGCTAATATTCATCGTGGTGTGCATCATCTAAGTCAGGTGGCTACTCTACATCATGAACAGGCGCGTCAGCGGGTGGCGGACTTTATAGGAGCCCAATCGTCCAAAGAAATTGTGTTTACCAAGGGCACAACAGATAGCATCAATATGTTGGCTTTTTCATTTGGAGAGTTGATGGTGAAAGAGGGTGATGAGATTGTGGTTAGTTATATGGAGCATCACTCTAATATTGTGCCGTGGCAAATGCTTTGTGACCGCAAAAAAGCGGTGTTGAAAGTTATTCCTTTGCGGGAAGATTTGACCTTGGACATGGAGGCGTACAAGTCTTTGTTGACCGATAAGACGCGTCTGGTAAGTGTGGCACATGTGAGCAATGTGTTGGGCATTATCAATCCTGTGAAGGAAATGGTTGCTTTGGCGCATGCTAAGGGTATTCCGGTGAGTGTAGATGCTGCACAAAGTGTTGCGCATTTACGTGTTGATGTGCAAGATTTAGATTGTGATTTTCTAAGTTTTTCTGCCCATAAGATTTATGGTCCAACCGGATTAGGTGTGTTGTATGGTAAGGAGAAGTGGCTCAATCAACTGCCTCCTGCAGAGGGTGGAGGAGAGATGATAGAGCATGTTTCGTTTGATAAGACGACGTATAATACGTTACCCTATAAATTTGAGGCAGGAACTCCAGATTTCATCGGCAGTTGTGGTCTACAAAAGGCCTTAGATTATGTAGAAGAGATAGGTAGGGATAAGATTGAAAAGTATGAGGCCGAGTTGACGGTTTATTTAGAGAGTCAATTGGCTTCTATACCGAATGTTATTAT
>JAGHTR010000062.1 GCA_018065205.1 Candidatus Colicola caccequi | reverse complement strand
CCACCAACGCTCACGCTCCGATTTATATCCATCGTCGCGCCTTTGATAAGCACTACTCGATTCGGGAGGACGGCAAGCACTTTATCGGATTAGTTTGTCCCCAAGATATGAACCGTTTGGTATTATGCGGCGACATGGTGCGTATCAACGATCATATCACTCTGTTTAGCGACGTACATGGCAAGCGACTTATGCCAACAGATAATCAGCGGCTATTAGGAAATGATGGAGTAACCCTGGATGATTTTGGGCATGAGATGAACATGATTATAAGAGACGGCGATATATCGGTATTGGTGGTAGGTTGCGGTCATAAAGGGATAGTGAATATCTTGGAACGCGCCCGCGAGATAATAGGTAGCGCACCCACGTACGTAGTGGCAGGGATGCACCTGAAGAACAGCACCAACATCGCCGAAGTAGCGGCAGAATTAACCACCTACCCTTCCATCTTCTACACCATGCATTGCACCGGATTAGAGGCTTACGAACAATTACACGCCCAATTAGACGAACATATACATTATCTCCATTGCGGAGACCAAATTCAATTATGATGAAACACCTTTTTACCCTTCTTTTTGCTAGTATCAGCATGCAAGTCATGGCCTTAACTATTCCTCAAGGTACGTTCTATTACGACAATTCCAAGACGCATTATACCACGGTCAAGTTCGTATATGGCACCAACTCACCTGCCATCAGTTATGTTAAGACCATGACCGTTCTGGCTAAAGACACAGCCGGACGCAAGGCCACCGCTACATGGCAGATTACCTTTGCGCAATCCGTGACTAATATGTACCGATACACCTTTGCAGAAACCAGTTTAGCAGATGGCACATATCAAAAGTCTTTCAATGATTTGAAGGATGCTATTAGCAATCAATATAACGAGAAACGCACCGCTACGCGCGAGGATGTTTTTGAGGCAGGGCAGATTTTCGTACCATCTTCTTCCGACAACTGGGCACAAGGCAGTTGGGAACCGCTCAAACAGGCTCAATCCGATGTAAGTGGCACTTTGCCCATACTATATATTGACACCGAGAACGGGCAAGAAATTACCTCTAAGGACGAGTATTTACAAGGCACGTACCGATTGGTAGAAGACCCTCAATCACAAGACCAGGGGGAAGCACTGCCGATGGAGATTAAGGGGCGTGGCAACTATACATGGACCGGATTTGATAAGAAACCTTACCGCCTTAAATTAGGATCTAAGGCCGGGTTATTAGGTATGCCTAAGAGCAAGCACTGGACGCTTTTGGCTCATGCTGATGACCAATTAGGCTTTTTGCGTAACCCTTGCGGATTCCTGCTGAGCGAACAGTTAGGACTGGCTTGGACGCCTAAGTACGAGGCCGTTGAGTTGGTACTGAATGGCAAATACTGGGGGTTGTACTTCCTGACTGAACAGATAAGAATAGATAAGAACCGCGTTAATATCGTGGAGCAAGAGGACGAATGCACGGACAAGGACTCCATTACCGGAGGATGGCTGATGGAGATAGATAATTACTACTCCGACATGGGACAAATCCACTTGACCGAGGGCAATGGCAGTCAGATATGGGCAACTTTGCATACTCCGGAAATACTGAGTAACGCACAAACGGACTATATAACAAAGGAATTGAAAGCGATAGACAATGTGCTTTATACCGGCACCGACGCCGTGATGGATAAGAAAATCGACATAGCGTCACTCGTTAAATTCTACATCGTACAGGAGTTATTGGGCAACCGCGAAAGTTTTCACGGCAGTTGCTATTTCTACAAGGACATGGGAGCCGATAGCAAGTGGTATTGGGGTCCGGTATGGGACTTCGGCAACACGTTCTATAACATGAACGAGAATTTCATCTACGAGGAGTTCCCCTACGCCCCACAGGTATGGATTGGTCAAGCCGCCAGCCATCAGATCTTCCAAGACACGTTGCGCAAGTACTGGCAACATTGGCTATACTACGATTATGCCACTATACAAAACGAATTAGCAACATTTGTTACACATATATCATCCGCTGCAGCCAACGATGCTAAACGCTGGCCGAGTTATGGCAATCCGGATATCAATAGTGACCTACAAAACGTAATGAGTATGATTAGCAACCGTGTTAAATGGTTGACTAAGAAATGGGGTCAAGGCAAGCCGGATCCGGTGACAGATATCCCACAAATCAATAGCAACCATCCGTGCCACAAGATGGTGGTCAACGGACAGTTGCTAATCTATCACCACGGAGCATTTTATGATGCTACCGGGAGGGTTATTGATTATTGAATATTGAATATTGAAGATTATAAC
The DNA here is from genome assembly GCA_018065205.1 of Candidatus Colicola caccequi. GTDB lineage: Bacteria > Bacteroidota > Bacteroidia > Bacteroidales > Paludibacteraceae > Colicola > Colicola caccequi. The sequence continues at coordinate 1,969 of JAGHTR010000062.1, read as the reverse complement.
CCCAAACTCTTTTTGATAGCCGGAACACGTGCTTCGGCATCAGCCGTAGCCTTCTCGTAATCGGCAGGAGTCTTCATTTCGGCAGGAATCTCGAAGTAATACTTAATCTTAGGTTCCGTTCCGGAAGGACGGACACTGACCTTTAAGCCACCTTCGGTGAAGTATTGCAGCACATTGGATTTAGCCTCCAATGCCATGTGAATCTCTTTCTCTTCCCATTTACCGTTAACGAGGACACGCTCGATGGACTCTTGGAAGTCGCGAGTGCGAATCACTTTTTCGCCGGCAATCTCGGTAATAGGATTCTTGCGATAGTTAACCATCATGGCAGCGATCTCTTCGGCTCCGGACTTACCGGGACGAACAACGTTGATGGTGGTTTCGCGTTGGAAGCCATAGTCCATGTATATCTTCATGAGATAGTCATAGAGCGTCATACCGTTATCCTTGGCGTATGCAGCGATTTCGCAAATCAGGCAGATAGCCGAAGGCGAACATTTATCGCGCACTTTATCGTAAGCCATGTAACCGAAGCTCTCTTCACCACCACCGATAAAGGTATGGTCTTTCTCCCAGAGGCGGATACGGTTGGCAATCCATTTGAATCCGGTGAACTCATCGGTCATGGTAACGCCCTGACGGTCAGCAATCTTGCGAATCAACTCACTGGTAACGATGGTTTTAACGATGTACATATCGTCACGCATCTTGCCCAAACGCTTCATGTTATTGATGATATAGTAGTTATACATGATGTTGGTTTGGTTACCATTGATGATGACCCATTCGCCCTTGTTATTACGGCATACGATAGCGATACGGTCGGCATCGGGGTCGGAAGCGATAACGAGATCAGCATTGAGTTTGGTACCTAAAGCCATGCCCATCGTCATAGCCTCAGCATTCTCGGGGTTAGGACTAACCACGGTGGGGAAATTGCCATCGATAACCATCTGTTCGGGTACGACGTGGATATTCTCAAATCCCCAGCTGCGCAAGCACATCGGAACGATTTGGCGTCCGGCACCGTGCATCGGTGTATAAACGATATTGAGGTCTTTCTGATGCAGGATAGACTCTTGGTCAATCATGACAGATTTAACAGCCATCATGTAGTCATAGTCCATTTCGCCACCAATGATTTGGATAAGGTCCTTATCACCGCCGGTCTTAACATCCTCCATGCGAACTTTATTCACCTCCTCAATGATACCCTTGTCATGGGGTTGGAGCACTTGTGAGCCATCCTCCCAATAAGCCTTGTAGCCATTGTACTCTTTGGGGTTGTGGGAGGCAGTAACATTAACACCACCTTGGCAACTGAGATGACGAATAGCAAAACTTACTTCGGGCGTTGGACGCAGGCTCTCAAACAGATAAACGCGGATGCCATTAGCAGCAAATACGTCAGCCACTGTTTCTGCAAACAGACGACCATTATTGCGGCAGTCATGACCAACAACAACGCTAACAGGAGCTCCGGGTTTAAGGGTAACAAAACCGCCCTGTTTAGCCACTTTGAGCAAATAATTAGCGTAGCCTTGGGTAGCCTGAGCCACGATGTATTTATTCATACGGTTGGTGCCGGGACCCATTATGCCGCGTAATCCGCCGGTACCGAATTCAAGGGTGCGATAGAACGATTCAATGAGTTCGGTCTTGTCCTCAGCCTCCATCATTTTCTTTACTTGTGCCTTTGTTTCGGCATCGTAATTGCCATCCAACCATGTTTGGGCGGTGGCCATGATTTGTTTCAGTTCGTCCATAGTATTACTTATTTTATTAGATTAATTTTGCATTTTGCGTTGCAAAGGTACAAAGAATTTTTGATATATGCAAATAAAAAAACAAAAATGCGACCCCGAGAGGTCGCATTTTAGTATATTAGCGATGTCGCTTATTGGATTGGTTGACCAAGTACGCTGTAAACCTTAGCGTTCTTAATAACCATCAGGCGTCCGTTACGAAC
>JAGHTR010000116.1 GCA_018065205.1 Candidatus Colicola caccequi | reverse complement strand
CAAGCACCGCCTAATAAGATGGAAACACTTTGTGCACCGGTGCTGGAGATAGTGAGTGTTGCATTATGCACATCCTTAGTTGTCGGAGTATAGGTCACCTTGATGGTATGTGTGCCAACAGCCGAAGCAGCAGCGATGGATGCAGGCGTTACAGAGAATTGGTTGGCATTAGCGCCGGAGATAGCAAGTGTAATGCCATCCGTCAGGCGCAGGGCTTTCAACTCAAAGTTCAACGAAGCCGTTTGCCCTTCCAATAAGGTTGGGAAAGTCAATGACGACGTTGCACAAATAAAGGTTGGCTCAGTAGATTGACGATAACCGTCACTCTCGCCGGGGATAAAGTCCGGATCAGAGGAGGAAATCAGCATATCCATATCCACGGTTTCTCCGGCATGTTCGCCCCAAATATATTCGGCTAAGTAGGGATAATCAATAAAGGGGTTGCGATTACCTTGTGTTTTTTGGATACCATTATTGCGGTCTATTTCCTTTTGAGAAACAGGATCCTCACGATGCCACTTCATGAGTAAAGCCACAAAAGCCTTGGTTAAGCCATAGTAGCCTTTAGCCGTATAGGTTCCAGAAAAGACTTTAGAGCCTTCACTTTTAGTAGGTTGCTTACCATCACCATTCCATTTCATTATGACACCAAGATACCCACGAGCAAAGTCCCCTTTATATTGATCTTGTGGTTCAAAGACTTTGCCACTCATAGAAACGCTTTCATTAGCAGAAGTAGCAATCGTTTTCTTGACAGTAGTAACAGCCTTAGCAGAACCCAATTTGCAGCCATTATAACTATACGTAGCAGAAGAAACCTCACCAAATGTATTGTTGCTGCGCATACCATTTACCTTACCATCCGTAGGAACGACATGGAAGATATCACAACCTATGCCGCCGGTTCCTCCACCCCACCAGGATTGAGGAATGGAGTGCTCGCGATTGTAGCAGTCACATTCTTTTTTATATTGGCCACATTTATTAGAAAAGGCAAACTCACATCCGCCGTACATATCCCATAATTCTCCAGCTTTACCTACTGAATCTGTCGGATAAACATCCGTTTCCGGATATGCATTGTAGAGCCCATCATATCCCAACGAACTAAATCCTTTCCTTGTAACAGAAGTTAACGTAGAAAAGAGACTCTCTCCACTTTTGCCATCTACTGTAGAATAATACGCAGGAATGTCTGCGGCCGGAGTAACTGTTTTTGCCATGCCAACCGACGGGAAGGCAGCAATCATAATAATTGATACAAAATGTTTTTTCATGATATTTTATTTAATGGTTTGTCCAAGACTATTATACAAATGATTTCCTTTTTGGATTAATAGTTGTCCATTATAAAGGATTTTCTCAGTATGATTGGTATTTTTGATAAGCGGTATACCACTTCCAACCTCATGGGTTATGTAGCGCGTATAAACATACTTCATTGCCGAGGCCTTGATAGAAATAGAAGCCGCAGCAGGTCCGCCCTTGTTGGTTGATGTCGTGCTAGAGAATGTTAATGCAGCCATGCCGGATAGTTTATCCGTATTGGTCCATGTGTAGTTGGACAAGGTTGTATTAGATGCCGTCACACTGCCTATTTTTGCGCCATTGGCACTAATATCCAGTACATTATTTTGTTTTCCATCATAAGTGCGCAAATTAACCGTTACGGATACCAATGTGCTCAAATCAATAGACGGAGAGGTAAGTGATGCTCCAGACACGAAAATGGAATAACTGCTTTTATCCACCATTCCCTTGGACGTCCAACCTGCAGCAGAAGGTGTATTCCAGGTCATTGTTACAGGCGTGTCTGAACCTACTTTCTCTTCGTGAGCAAAGACGGCATAGAAAGTTATATCTTCCGTCACCTGCGGCG
>JAGHTR010000122.1 GCA_018065205.1 Candidatus Colicola caccequi | reverse complement strand
CTGACATACCGCTTTTGGTGCTTTGGTTCGGATAGCGTTCCTTCCTTCCAATTATCCTCGGACGGTTGGCACGATTTAACGGATTCGGATACATTACGAATAGTTGTCTTTGGTGATATACATAACCAAGTGGATAGCATCCAATATGCATCCATCTGGAATAGGCATAAAAATATTGATTGTTATGCGCAGTTGGGCGATTGGATGGAACGCAGTTACTTCTACTACGAGCAACATCTTTACCATCAAATCAACCAAACCGGTTGGGAAAATGTGCCCGTCATCAACTGCCCGGGTAATCATGAGTATCGCAAAGGTATCCGTAGAACATTACCAGAACAATGGTACCGTATGTTCCATCATCCGCTTAATGGACCGGATCGTTTCTTAGGTACAACCTACTACGTGGATTTTCCTCGCTTGCGTTTCATCGTTATTGATAGCAATGGACTTCAACGTCTGAGCGATTTTACTATCGTGCAAACGTGGCTTGCACGTGCCATCTATGGTGCCGGGAATAGATATACCGCTGTCATGATGCACCATCCCGTCTATTCCTCCGGTAAGGGACGCTTTAATCCGGGTATGTGGATCTTCTTCCATACTGTTTTACGTAAGGCAGATGTCGTTTTTGCAGGACATGACCATTGCTATGCACGCCGAGGACATTTCATCAATACCAATAGTTCCAACAAGAACTACAAGCGGAAACACTATAGCCCAATCAGTAGCAAACATACCTACAATCTATACGAAGTGATGGATATAACCAATGATGAGTTACGCGTTAAAACGTACTCTATGCTGGATAGTGTGTTGGTGGATGAATGGGTGGTGAATCGCCCGATTATTGAAGAAGAACGGTCTGAATAATATCTAAACTCTTTAGACCTCTCCATTCGTCTAAAATAACCCCTCCGTAACCGAGTTGCTCACTTAACGCAACCAAAAATTCATTGGGGAACATTTGTAACTCGTCCGTCTGGTCGAGTTTTTTTATTTGACTAATCAGCCAATCAAACAAAGTCTCATCCTCCATCGGATGACGCAAACTCTTCTCTATTGCCTCTGCCATAAATAACATCAAACAGGTATGCGTGATGTCATTCTTTTGGGGCACAAATAATCTCGTTGCGGACGATAATGTACGCATTTCTCGAGCAGGATTCCCTTGGGAGGTAAGTTCAACAATGGCCATCGGCTGTAATGTGCTGCGCCACTTATTACCAAACACCAAATACGAACTTCGCCCCTCATTGCGTGTGTACACTTCCAATAGGGATGAGGTATCGCTCTTCGCGTGCAAACTTAATATAATAGCCTCTGTCTTTGGGGTCATCTGCTCTTACTTTGTCCAAATAGACTACAAAAGTACAAAAATATTTGCATATGTGCAAAAAAAATAGTACTTTTGTGCCCAAATTGGAGAAAGAGTCCAATAGATACTATTGGAAACTGCCGAAATAAGCTAAAAAATACACACTATATATGAAGAAATTTAACGAGTACAAGCAGTTGGATCTGCCGGGAATGAGCAAAAACATCTTGGCGGAGTGGGAAAAAGAACATCTGGCCGAACAAGCCATTGGACAACGTCAGAATGCCAAAGGACAATTTATTTTCTTTGAGGGACCTCCCTCAGCCAATGGTATGCCGGGCATCCACCATGTGTTAGCTCGTACTATCAAGGATACGTTCTGCCGCTTCAAAACGATGCAGGGCTATGAGGTCCGTCGTAAAGCAGGGTGGGATACCCACGGACTGCCGGTTGAATTGGGCGTTGAGAAAATGCTGGGTATCACCAAAGAGGATATAGGTAAAAAAATATCTGTGGACGAATATAATGCTGCTTGTCGGCAAGAGGTAATGAAATATACTAAGGAATGGACCAACCTCACCAAACAAATGGGTTATTGGGTGGACTTGGAAAATCCCTATATTACTTATGACAATAAGTATATTGAGACGCTCTGGTACTTGCTTAAGGAACTATATAAGAAAGATTACCTCTACAAGGGCTATACCATTCAGCCTTATTCGCCAATGGCGGGAACGGGCCTTTCTTCGCACGAACTGAATCAACCGGGGTGCTATCGTGACGTTAAAGATACTACCGCTACGGTCCGCTTTACATGTCAGTTAGATAGTCTCAAAGGTTCTGCTCTGGAATCATTGGCTGCGTTACACCTGCCTGTTTATTTCATCGCTTGGACCACTACTCCATGGACCTTACCCAGCAATACCGCCCTTTGTGTTGGTCCCAAGATTGATTATGTGGCCCTGCGTCTCCAAAACGAGATAATCATCATGGCAGAGGCTCGCATGTCTGCCTATCAAAAGGAACTCACCATCATAGATGCCGAGGAACAAGAGCATGCTCCTGAAATCATTTGGCGAGGCAAGGGAAAAGACCTTGTTAACCTCCGCTATAATCAATTGTTTGATTGGGTGACTCCTGTTGATTATGACAAAAAGACTAATACAATCACCAATCGCAAAGCAGATGCTTTCCGTGTCATTCCCGGTGATTATGTAACTACCGAAGATGGTACAGGCATTGTACATATCGCTCCCACCTTCGGTGCGGATGATAAGAAAGTGGCAGATGCTGCCGGGGTTCCTGCTCTCTATATGATTACCAAGAATGGCGAAACACGCCCGATGGTGGATTTTACAGGTAAGTACTGGCTTCGCGCAGAACTGAATGACGAGTTTGTGGCGCACTTTGTCCACAAGGGATATGCTACCCATGAAGGGGAGTTTGTGAAGAACGCTTATGACCGCAAGAACTTCTGGGAGGATAATCGCTATAACGAAACACTCGCCCTTAAATCGGAGAACTTAGATATTCGTCTTTGCATTGAAATGAAAGCCGATAATCGTGCTTTCCGTGTAGAAAAACATGTGCATAACTATCCCCATTGTTGGCGCACCGATACCCCTATCCTTTATTATCCGTTGGATAGTTGGTTCATTCGTTCTACCAAGGCTCGTGAGGATATGATTCGTCTCAATAATACCATTCGTTGGCAGCCGGAATCTACCGGTACCGGACGTTTTGGTAAGTGGCTTGAGAACCTCAACGATTGGAACTTGTCTCGTTCCCGCTATTGGGGAACACCACTGCCTATTTGGCGCACCGAAGATGGTCAAGAAGAGATTTGTATCGGTTCTATTAAAGAGTTATTTGACGAAATAGATAAGTCTATCGCTGCAGGTTTCATGAAGGCTAATCCATGGCCAAAACATGTCGTTGGCGACTATAGCAAAGCCAACTATGATCCGTCTGTCATTGACTTGCATCGTCCGTACGTAGATGGCATTATCCTCGTCAGCCCATCCGGAAAACCGATGAAACGTGAGTTAGATCTGATTGATGTATGGTTCGATTCCGGAGCAATGCCCTATGCTCAAAACCACTATCCGTTTGAAAACGCCGATGCTCCTCGTACGGCGGACTTTATCTCTGAAGGTGTGGACCAAACACGTGGTTGGTTCTTTACATTACATGCTATTCATACCATGATTGAAGGAAACGTGGCATACAAAAACGTAATCTCCAACGGATTGGTTTTGGATAAGAATGGCAATAAAATGAGCAAACGATTAGGCAATGCCGTTGACCCATTCGGTGCTTTAGATAAATATGGCGCAGATGCAGTCCGTTGGTATATGCTTACCAACTCATCTCCGTGGGAGAACCTCAAATTTGACCCGGAGGGAGTGGATGAAATCCGCCGTAAGTTCTTCGGAACACTCTACAACACCTACGGATTCTTTGCCCTTTATGCCAATGTGGATGGTTGGTTGCCGTCCGGATGTGACGGAAAATCAAACGTCTATCAAGAGATTGATAAGTGGATACTCTCCAAACTCAACTCGCTTATTAAGGAGGTAACAGAGGACTACGAAGCATACGAACCTACCAAGGCCGGACGTGCTATCTCGGACTTCGTGCAAGATGACCTTAGTAACTGGTATGTGCGTCTTAATCGTAAACGTTTCTGGGGTGGTGAGATGAACGAAGATAAGCAAGCGGCTTATATGACTCTTTACACGTGCCTCAAAACGGTTGCCCAACTGATGGCTCCTAATGCTCCTTTCTATGCCGACCGCCTCTATCGCGATTTAACGGGAAACACTGTGCATGAGAGCGAGTGGCCAATGGTTGAAAAAACATTAATTGATGAGCAATTAGAACGACAGATGGCTTTGGCGCAACAAGCTACGTCGATGATTTTGTCGCTGCGTAAACGTGCTGAGAAAAACGTGCGCCAACCGTTGCAGAAAGCCGTTATTCCGGCTCAGGATGCAGAGACCGCAGAGGCTCTTAAGCATGTAGAGAATCTCATTAAGTCCGAAGTAAATGTCAAAGAGTTAGTCATCACAACGGCCGATAAGAGCGAAGTCAAACTCGTCAAGAAAATAAAACCGCAATTCAAGGTATTAGGCAAAAAAGTGGGTGGACAAATGAAAACCATTGCTGCGGCTATCGCCCAGATGTCTCAAGCCGATATAGCCGCCTTTGAACAAAATGGTACCTTCGTGGTAGAAGGATATACACTAATTGCGGAAGATGTGGAGATTCTTACTGAAGATATGCCGGGTTGGCTCGTGGCTACTGAAGGCTCACTGACGATAGCCCTGGATATTGAATTGACCCAAGAGTTGGTGGAAGAAGGTATAGCCCGCGAACTCATCAATCGTATACAGAATATCCGTAAGTCATCCGGTCTGGAGATTACCGATCGTATCCTCGTCACCATTAGCGACAATGCTACCATCGCTCCGGCAGTTGAGCATTTCAATGACTACATCGCTGCACAAGTGCTGGCCGCTCAAGTTAAAGTGGCAGACATAACCGAGGGCGAACAAGTCGAAATCAATGAACAAAAAATAGGTATTAACATTCAAAAAGCATAAGTATGAAAAAAGTATGTAATTTATTAA
>JAGHTR010000014.1 GCA_018065205.1 Candidatus Colicola caccequi | reverse complement strand
CCACCCCACTTGGTCACGCGAACGTTATGAATCATACCGGAAACCTCAACGAGATCTCCGGTATGAGCGTTATTCAGATTAGTTAACATAACTTACTCTGCTTTAGGTTCTTCAGCTGCGGGAGCCTCAGTAGCCTCTACCACTTCTGCCTCTTCAGCCTTAGCGGATTTCTTACCTGCACGACGGGTGGTCTTCTTAGCCACTTTCTTAGCGTCCTTCAACATATTCTCGTTGTAGTCCACTAACTCGATGATACACATCTCAGCAGCATCGCCCAGACGGAAACCGGTACGCAGGATACGGCAGTAGCCACCGGGACGGTTAGCAATCTTCTCGCTAACGTTTTGGAACAACTCCGTAACAACTTGTTTTTGTTTGAGTTCGGAGAACACAAGACGGCGGTTAGCCGTGGTATCCTCTTTAGCACGAGTCAGTAAGGGTTCTACGTAAATACGCAACGCCTTAGCCTTAGCCAATGTCGTAGAAATACGTTTGTGCATGATCAACGAGCAAGCCATGTTCGAAAGCATAGCGCCACGGTGAGCAGCCTTACGACCTAGGTGATTGAATTTCTTATTATGTCTCATAATAATTTGTGATTTTTGATTTGTGATTAGTGTTTAGTGTTTAATCAACTGTTTCGATTACGCGATAACGGCTGATGTCCATACCGAAGGCCAAACCATTGCGCTCAAGCAACTCGTCTAATTCGGTCAAGGACTTCTTACCGAAGTTGCGGAACTTCAACAAGTCGTTGCGGTGATATTTAACCAACTCGCCTAACGTATTGACCTCGGCTGCCTTTAAGCAGTTGAGAGCACGTACAGATAGGTCCATATCTTGGAGACGCTGGTTGAGCAGTTGACGCATACGAAGAATCTCCTCGTCCAATGCGCTGCTGCGCTTCCTCGAATCCTCCTCCAGAACGATACGCTCGTCCGAGAACAGCATAAAGTGATAAATCAATATCTTAGCTGCTTCCGTCAAAGCATCCTTCGGGAGAATAGAACCATCCGTATCAATCTCGAACGTTAACTTCTCATAGTCCGTGCGTTGTTCTACACGGTAACTATCAATAGCAAAACGCACGTTCTTGATAGGTGTATAGATGGAGTCAATCGCTAAAGTACCGATGGCATCGTTTTGTTGACGGTTCTCGTCAGCAGGCACATAACCACGACCCTTATTGATGGTGATCTCAATCTCAAAGTCAGCGGAATCATCCAACTCGGCTAATACCAACTCGGGGTTCAATACCTCAAAATCGTTTAACGCTTCGTTGAGTGCTCCGGCCTTGAAGGCTTTGGATTTGAACACATGCAGTTTAATTACTTCCCCATCCGCTGTCGATCCTTCCTTACGGATGAAACGAACCTGTTTGAGGTTTAAAATAAGATTGGTAACATCGGTGATGACACCCGGAATAGTGGCAAACTCATGATCAACACCACTAATCTTGATAGCGCAGATAGCATAACCCTCCAGCGAGCCTAACAGCACGCGGCGGATAGCATTACCTATCGTGGTTCCATAACCCGGCTCCAAAGGACGAAACTCGAAAACGCCTTTCGTCTTACTGGAGTCTAACATTATTACCTTGTCTGGTTTGATAAAATCTAAAATTGCCATTATTGTTTATTATTTAGAATACAACTCAACGATTAACTGCTCCTTGATGTTCTCAGGAATCTCCTCGCGCGGAGGGATATTGAGATATTTACCAGCCTTGTCCGCTTCGTTCCACTCGAGCCAACTGTATTTGCCGTGGTTGAAGCCTTCCAAAGAAGCTGCAATAACCTCTAACGATTTAGCCTTCTCACGAACAGCTACCACTTGACCGGGTTTAACTTGATACGAAGGGATATTGACCACCTTACCATCAACGGTAATGTGAGCGTGGCTGACCATTTGACGAGCAGCGGCACGTGTGGGTGCAATACCTAAACGATAAACAATATTGTCCAAACGACTCTCCAAAAGTTGGATGAGGATCTCACCCGTAATACCTTTCTTACGAGAAGCTTGCGCAAACAATAAACGGAACTGACGCTCTAATACACCATAAGTATATTTAGCTTTCTGCTTTTCAGCGAGCTGAGTACCGTACTCAGAATTCTTTTTACGACGGTTAACGCCGTGTTGTCCGGGTGCGTAGTTGCGCTTATCCAGCACTTTATCCGGACCGAAGATAGGTTCACCGAAACGGCGTGCAATACGCGATTTGGGTCCAGTATATCTTGCCATAATTTTTTAATTTTTGATTTTTGAATAATGTTGATTATACACGACGACGTTTTGGAGGACGGCATCCGTTATGTGGCATAGGAGTTACGTCAATAATCTCAGTAACTTCAATTCCGGAAGCAACGCAAGCGCGGATAGCGCTCTCACGACCTTGGCCGGGACCCTTAACATAAGCTTTAACCTTTCTCAAACCAAGGTCAAAAGCGACTTTACCACAATCGGTAGCAGCCATTTGAGCTGCATACGGAGTGTTCTTTTTGGAACCACGGAAGCCCATCTTACCAGCTGAAGACCAGCTAATAACTTGACCGTCCGCATTTGCCATCGTTACAATAACATTGTTGAAAGAAGACATAACGTGTAATTGACCAACACCGTCAATCTTTACAACGCGCTTCTTAGCTGCAACAGTTTTCTTTGCCATAATTGTTTGATTTTAGTGGGTTAATTACTTCGTTGCCTTCTTCTTATTGGCAACAGTTTTCTTCTTACCTTTACGCGTACGAGCGTTGTTCTTCGTGGACTGACCACGAACAGGTAAACCAACACGATGACGGACACCACGGTAGCAACCGATATCCATCAAACGCTTGATGTTTAATTGAGTTTCTGAACGAAGATCACCTTCTACTTTGTACTTAGCACCGATGATCTCACGAATCTTAGCTGCTTGGTCATCCGTCCAATCCTGCACTTTAATGCTTGGGTCTACGCCTGCTTCAGCCAGGATTTTCTTTGCGCTTGAACGACCTAATCCGTAGATGTAAGTCAATCCGACTTCTCCGCACTTATTTTGCGGCAGATCTACACCGACAATTCTTATAGCCATAATTTTTTACTTTGGGATAATTTTTTTAACATTACTAATCTGAAAACGCCTTATCCCTGACGCATTTTCATTTTAGGTTCTTTTTTGTTAATAACATAAAGCTTACCTTTGCGGCGCACAATTTTGCAATCCGCATTGCGCTTCTTGATACTTGCTCTTACCTTCATGATTGTAAAGAGTTTAATGATTTTATTTATATCTGAACGATATTCTTCCACGAGTCAGGTCATACGGACTCATTTCGACTTTTACACGATCTCCGGGCAGAATACGGATGTAATGCATGCGCATCTTACCGGAAATACTTGCCAGAATCACATGACCATTCTCTAATTGTACATGGAACATTGCGTTGGATAAAGCCTCCGTAATGGTGCCATCTACTTCAATTGCATCTTGTTTTGCCATAGTTTAAATAAATCTATCTTTTAATACTTGTTGAATATAGTCGAACGTAGATAATATATCTGCTTTGCCATTGCGTACACAAACGGACAACTCATAGTGTGCTGCCGGTTTGCGGTCCGCCGTGCGGGCTGTCCAACCGTCTTCCTCCAAAATGATATTCTTGCGCCCCATCAATATCATAGGTTCAATAGCCAGGGTCATTCCGGACTTGAGTACGATACCATTGCCACGGCGACCGTAATTGCAGACCTCAGGATCCTCGTGCATCGCACGACCTATTCCATGACCTACATATTCGCGGCAAACAGAATAACCTGCTTGCTCAGCATGGCTTTGGATAGCGTATCCAACATCACCTAAACGATGACCCGTTACAGTTTGTTCAATACCTAAATAGAGGCACTCTTTAGTAGTCTTTAGCAGGCGCATCACATCTTCGCTGACATTTCCCACGGGAAAGGTGTAAGCCGAATCAGCATGAAAGCCATTCAACAATACACAACCATCAACAGATACGATATCACCATCTTTGAGCACTACATCCTTGGATGGAATACCATGAACAACTTCGCAATTAACCGATGTGCATAAGGTAGCAGGATAACCTTCGTAACCTAAGCAGGAAGGTATGCCTCCATGATCACATATAAAATCATGCGCTATCTTATCCAATTCGGCTGTAGTCACCCCCGGGGCGATGGCTTTGGCTACTTCGCCATAAGCCATGCCTAGGAGTTGATTACTTTTGCGTAAGAGCTCGACTTCTTCGTCTGTCTTCAGATAGATCATATTAATAAGCCATAGCTCCCGAGCGACCCTTGATGCGCATGCCGCCCTCAAAGAAGCCGTCATAGTGACGCATCAACAGATGTGACTCGATTTGTTGCAATGTATCCAAGATTACACCTACCATAATCAACAGGGAGGTTCCACCAAAGAACTGCGCAAAGCTCATCGATACGCCAAACAGACGTGCGAAAGCAGGCAGTACAGCGATGATAGCCAACAGGATGGATCCCGGTAAGGTAATACGGGACATAATAGTATCTATATACTCAGCGGTCTTCTTACCGGGTTTAACACCGGGGATGAATCCGTTGTTCAGTTTCAGGTTCTCTGCCATCTGAACAGGATTGATGATAATAGCGGTGTAGAAATAGGTGAAGGCAATAATGAGTATAGCAAATACAACATTATATCCAAATGAGTTGTTATCCATAAAGGTACGTACCCACCAACTTGATCCGTCTGCACGGAATCCGGCAACTGCGATAGGAATGAACATGATAGCTTGTGCGAAGATGATAGGCATCACATTGGCAGCATTCACTTTCAATGGGATGTATTGACGCACTCCACCATATTGTTTATTTCCCATTACACGCTTAGCATACTGTACAGGGATTTTACGTGTACCTTGTACCAAAAGGATAGCGAACGCGAAGACTAAGAGCAGGACGATTACCTCGAAGAAGAAAATCATCAGGCCACCACCTGCATCGTTCAAACGCGACGAGAACTCCTGAACCAGTGCTGCAGGGAAACGAGCAATGATACCAATTAAGATGATGAAGGAAATACCGTTTCCTACACCACGATCGGTAATACGCTCACCCAACCACATCACGAACATTGAACCTGCGCACAGGATAATGGTCGACGAAATGGTGAACCAGTTCATACCAATAGCCAACGATTGTCCGGCTTGAGCCATTTGGACACTTAAGTTAACCAAGTAACTCGGGCCTTGGAACACCAGGATAGCAACGGTTAGATAGCGAGTAATCTGGTTCATCTTCTGACGGCCTGATTCACCCTCTTTTTGCATCTTCTGGAAGTAAGGAACGGCAATCGTAAGTAATTGCACTATGATACTGGCAGAGATGTAGGGCATGATACCCAGAGCGAAAACAGATGCATTGGAGAATGCACCACCGGAGAACATATCCAGAAGAGCCATCAAACCACCGGCTGTTTGTCCCTTAAGGGCAGTCAGGGCTGTTGGGTCAATACCGGGAAGAACGATAAAGGAACCGAAACGATAGATGAGCACAAATAACAATGTGGTCAGCAGTCGATTACGAAGATCTTCAATCTTCCAGATATTTTGGATTGTTTCAATTATTTTACGCATAATCGTTGTTTATTAGATTCTTTCAACCGAACCACCGGCAGCTACGATAGCAGCTTCAGCGCTCTTTGAGAAAGCGTTAGCCTTAACCGTCAACTTAGCTGTCAATGTACCGGTACCGAGGATTTTTACGAGCATGGATTTGTTGATAAAGCCAGCCTCAAAGAGTTCGGGTAAACCGATTACTTCAAGCTTCTTTGTCTCAGCCAATTGTTGCAGAATATTCAGGTTAATAGCCTTGTATTCTACGCGATTGATGTTTTTAAATCCAAATTTCGGCAAACGACGTTGCATAGGCATCTGACCACCTTCGAAACCAATCTTTTTGGAATAGCCCGAACGTGATTGTGCACCTTTAGCACCACGGGTAGAGGTTCCACCCAGACCCGAACCGGCACCACGACCGATTCGTTTCGAGGTTTTTACTGAACCTGCAGCCGGAGTTAAATTATGTAATTCCATAATGCTTCAGTAATTTAATTAGTCAATAACTTTTACCAAGTGTTTTACATTCTCTACCATGCCAAGGATAGCAGGAGTAGCTTCGTGCTCAACGACTTGATTCATTTTCTTCAAGCCAAGGGCTTGCATGGTCAGTTTTTGATTCTTCGTGCATTTGATAATGCTGCGAACTTGTTGAATTTTAATCTTAGCCATAGTTCAATGAAATTTAACCGTTAAACACTACATCGAGGCTAACGCCACGGTTTTGAGCTACTTGACGAGCATCACGCATCTCGCTGAGAGCGAGGATGGTAGCTTTTACCAAGTTGTGAGGGTTGGAACTACCCTTAGCCTTAGCCAGGATATCCGTTACACCAGCACTTTCCAGAACGGCACGCATGGCACCACCGGCCTTTACTCCAGTACCGTGAGTAGCGGGTTGGAGATAAACGCGAGCACCACCGAATTTAGCGTACTGCTCATGAGGAACAGTTCCCTTCAAAACGGGCACTTGGATCAAGTTTTTCTTAGCAGACTCAGTACCTTTTTGGATAGCAGCCTGAACCTCACCGGCTTTACCCAGGCCCCAACCTACGATACCATTCTCATTTCCTACAACAACGATGGCTGCAAAAGTCATAGTACGACCACCCTTCGTAACTTTAGTTACGCGGTTTACTGCGACAAGGCGCTCCTTGAGCTCAATGTCTTGTGTTGATTTTACTCGATTCATATACAGTCTCCTTGTTTTAGAATTTAAGACCAGCCTCACGAGCTGCGTCAGCTAATGTTTGTACACGACCATGATAGAGATAGCCATTACGGTCAAATACCACTTTTTCAACGCCTGCAGCTTTAGCAGCTTCAGCGATAGCGGCACCAACTTTCTTAGCCTTCTCGGTCTTAGTCATTTTATCTTTGATGTTGAGCGACGAAGCGCTTGCCAAAGTAACGCCTTTGACATCATCAATTACTTGAGCATAAATCTGGCAGTTCGAACGGAATACAGTCAGACGAGGTTGCTCAGCGGTACCAGCAATTTTGGTACGAATGGAAGCTTTAATCTTAGCTCTTCTTGCAATTTTCTTATCCATAACTTTATTCCTTTCAATTATTTAGCAGCCGATTTACCAGCCTTACGACGAACCACTTCACCCAGGAAGAGAATACCTTTACCTTTGTAAGGTTCGGGTTTGCGGAACGTACGAATCTTAGCGCAAATTTGACCAATTAATTGTTTGTCTGCGCATTCCAGCATAATCAACGGGTCTTGGTTACGCTCCGTCTTGGTCTCTACTTTCACTTCTTTAGGAAGTTGCATGTAGATGGGGTGTGTATAACCAAGGGTGAAGTTCAGGGTGTTGGGGGTTTGAGCCATCTCAACACGATAACCTACGCCGTGCAGTTGCAGGGTAGCTTTGTAACCTTCACTTACGCCATAAACCATATTATTGATAAGAGCACGATAGAGGCCGTGGTTAGCACGAGTTTGTTTCTCGTCGTTAGGACGAGTTACGGTGCATACATTGCCTTCTACGGTAACGGTGATCGACGGATCAACCTTCTGGGAGAGTTCTCCCTTAGGACCTTTAACGGTCACTACATTGTCTGAGCTAACTGCTACGGTAACGCCGGCAGGAATAGCGATGGGTAATTTACCAATTCTTGACATAACTAATCCTCCTTAATTAATATACATAGCATAATACTTCACCACCCAATTTCAAACCGGCAGCTTCTTTGTTGGTCATAACACCTTTAGAAGTGCTGAGGATGGCGATACCCAGGCCATTCAATACGCGAGGCATCTCACGATAGCCTACATATTGACGCAAACCGGGCGTCGAAACACGTTGTAAACTCTTGATGGCGTTAACTTTGTTAACCGGATCATACTTCAGGGCCACCTTAATGGTGCCTTGAGGACCATCTTCCACGAACTTGTAGGAAAGGATATAACCTTTCTCAAACAAGATACGTGTGATCTCTTTCTTCAGATTCGAAGCGGGCACTTCCACTACGCGGTGGCCGGCTTTGATTGCATTTCTCAAACGAGTGAGATAATCTGCGATTGGATCTGTCATTGTTTTGTTGTTTTTAAAATTATCAGGACTGTCCTGACATTATTTAATAATTAAGTTAATTAAACCCTTCTTACCAGCTAGCTTTCTTCACACCTGGGATTAAGCCTTTGGAGGCCATCTCACGGAATTGAATACGACTCAAGCCGAAAGCACGCATGTAACCTTTCGGACGACCGGTGATTTTGCAACGATTGTGCAAACGAACCGGACTGGCGTTCTTTGGAAGAGCTTGGAGACCTTCATAGTCACCATCCTTGAGGAGTTGAGCACGTTTAGCAGCGTATTTAGCTACCAAAGCAGCACGTTTAACCTCACGGGCTTTCATACATTCTTTTGCCATAATTGATTACGTTTTTAAGGTTACTTACTTTTTGAAAGGCAGACCGAACTCGCGAAGCAGAGCATAGCCTTCTTCATCCGTCTTAGCGGTAGTAACGAAGGTGATGTTCATACCCAGCAGTTTGGTAATGTTATCAATGTTGATTTCGGGGAAGATAATTTGCTCTTGGATACCGAGGGTATAGTTTCCACGGCCATCCAGTTTGTTAGCGATACCTTTGAAGTCACGGATACGTGGCAGGGCAACGCGAACCAAACGCTCCAAGAACTCGTACATACGTTCTCCGCGAAGAGTAACGCGAACGCCGATAGGCATTTTTTTACGAACCTTGAAGTTAGCAATATCTTTCTTAGAAACTGTAGCAACGGCCTTTTGACCTGCTATCAACGTCATCTCTTGTTGAGCAACGTCAATGATGTGCTTATCAGCCACAGCTTCGCCGAGTCCTTGGTTGAGGACGATTTTTTGGAGTTTCGGGCACTGCATAACAGTGGTGTAGTTGAACTCCTTCATCAGGATGGGCACGATGCGCTCCTGATAATCTTGTTTCATGCTTGCTGTATTCATTGCTTAAAGTTCTTTACCAGTTTTTTTACTTACGCGGACGAGTTTACCATCCTTCAATACACGACCTACGCGAACGGGTTTACCGTCTTCTACGAGGTTGAGGTTGGAGATATGGATAGGACTCTCCTTTTTAACTATTCCACCTTGTGGATTCTTAGCATTGGGTTTGGTAGCTTTGCTAACCATGTTGACACCCTCTACGATAGCACGCTGTTTCTCTACGAGCACTTCCAGTACGCGACCGGTTTTGCCCTTTGAAGCACCTGCGTTTACGTAAACGATATCACCCTTCTTAATATGTAATTTTGCCATTACTGTAAAAATTTAAGTGATTAAAGCACTTCAGGTGCCAAAGAAATAATTTTCATGTTCGTTTGACGAAGTTCACGAGCAACCGGGCCGAAGATACGGCTTCCGCGCAGTTCACCGGTATTGGCGATGAGCACGCAAGCGTTATCATCAAAGCGAATATAACTACCGTCTGCACGACGAACTTCTTTCTTAACGCGAACCACGATGGCGCGCGATACACTACCGTCCTTTACTTCGCTGCCGGGAATAACGCCCTTAACAGCTACTACGATGGTGTCACCCAGGGAGGCATAGCGCTTACCGGTACCACCAAGAACGCGAATGCATAAAGCTTCTTTTGCTCCGCTGTTGTCTGCAACAGTCAGTCTTGTTTCTTGTTGTATCATAATTACTTAGCCCTTTCAATAATTTGAGTTAAACGCCAACGAACAGTTTTGCTCAGAGGACGAGTTTCCATAATGCGAACGGTATCACCGATGCCGGCCTCTTGTTTCTCGTCATGAACGTGGAACTTGCGAGTTTTATTGACAAACTTGCCATAAATAGGGTGTTTCTCTTTCCATTTAACGGCTACGACGATAGTCTTATCCATCTTGTTGGAAGTAACGATACCCTGACGCTCTTTTCTAAGATTTCTTTCCATTTCTGTCGATTTTTTACTTGTTAATTTCTCTTGCACGCAGTTCTGTTGCGAGACGAGCGATTGTCTTACGAGCAACCTTAATCTGCAACGGATTGTCTAGCGGCGAAATGCTGTGGTTAAGTTTCATGCGAACGAGGTTTTCCTTTTCGGTAGCCAAACGCTCTTGAATCTCAGCCGTTGTGAGTTCTTTAATTTCAGCTGTTTTCATAATCCTTTTGTTAAATGAGTTGGGTTGCGTCGTAATCACGTCTTACGACAAATTTGGTTGTAATCGGAAGTTTTTGAGCTGCAAGGCGCAATGCCTCTTTAGCTACCTCGTAAGGTACGCCATCTACTTCGAAGATGATGCGACCCGGTGCCAATGGAACAACGAATCCTTCGGGAGCACCTTTACCTTTACCCATACGGACATCCAATGGTTTCTTAGTAATAGGTTTATCCGGGAAAACGCGGATCCAAACTTGACCCTGACGTTGCATATAACGTGTTACGGCCACACGGGCTGCTTCGATTTGACGACCTGTCAACCAGATGGTACCAAGACTCTTGATACCGAACGAGCCAAATGCGAGCTCGTTGCCGCGCTGAGCATTGCCTTTAATACGGCCTTTTTGCGAACGGCGGAATTTTGTTTTCTTAGGTTGTAACATAACTGTAATCTACAAATCGGTTAAACTTATTGTTTTTTGTTTCTGCGGAAATCACCACGACGGTCATCACGACGGTCACGACGGTCACCACGACGGTCATCACGGCGGTCACCACGACGGTCACCCTTCTCTGCTGCAAAGTTAGGAGCAAGATCTTTCTTGCCATAAACTTCACCGCGGCAGATCCAAACCTTTACGCCAAGGATACCCACTTTAGTGAGAGCGCCTACATGGCAGTAGTCGATATCGGCACGGAGTGTATGCAGAGGAGTACGACCCTCTTTGTACATTTCGGAACGTGCGATTTCGGCACCATTCAAACGACCACTAATTTGGATTTTGATACCTTCAGCGCCCATACGCATGGTAGATGCGATGGCCATCTTAACGGCACGACGGTAAGCAATCTTACCCTCCAGTTGTTTAGCAACTTTTTGGGCTACGATAGTAGCGTCCAATTCAGGGCGTTTAACTTCGTAGATGTTGATCTGAACGTCTTGTTTAGTGATTTTCTTCAGTTCCTCTTTCAATTTGTCAACTTCTTGTCCACCCTTACCGATGATGAACCCGGGGCGAGCAGTGCAGACAGTTACGGTCACAAGTTTAAGAGTTCTCTCTATTACGATACGGCTAATGCTAGCCTCAGCAAGACGGGTGTTCAAGTAGTCACGGATCTTTTGATCTTCAAGGATCGTATCACCGTAGTTCTTACCTCCGAACCAGTTGCTGTCCCATCCGCGTACTATACCCAGACGGTTACTAATTGGCGAAATTTTTTGTCCCATAGTCTTACTCAGCTTTATTAGTTTTGGTATCTACATAGATTGTAATATGGTTAGAACGTTTGCGGATACGGTATCCACGACCTTGAGGAGCGGTCTGGAGACGCTTAAGTGACATACCGCCGTCTACCATAACTTTACTTACATACAGAGTCTCAGAGTCTGCTTTCTTACCGGTTTTAACTTCCCAGTTAGCGATGGCAGATTTGAGAACTTTCTCGAGTGCGCGGCTAGCCTCCTTGGTGGAGAAATGCAGTGCACCGAGGGCACGGTTCACTTCGAGACCACGAATCATGTCAGCAACAAGGCGCATTTTTCGCGGACTGGTAGGAACATTATTGAGCTTAGCAAAGTACTCGTTTTTGCGAGCTTCTTTCATTGCTTCAGCTGTGTTGTGTTTTCTAGCACCCATAGTCTAAAAAATTTTTAATTGTTGTGAATGATTAGTGGATTACTTATTATTTCCTGAGTGACCACGGAAGGTACGAGTAGGAGCGAACTCACCGAGTTTATGACCTACCATATTCTCCGTTACGTATACAGGAATGAACTTATTTCCGTTGTGAACGGCAATCGTATGACCTACAAAATCAGGAGAGATCATACTGGCGCGCGACCAAGTCTTAACAACTTCTTTCTTGTTAGACTCATTCATTGCGATCACCTTGTCTTCAAGTTTACGGTCGATAAATGGACCTTTCTTTAATGAACGACTCATAATTTCTCTTTTTTATAGGTTATTTTTTACGTCTTTCAATGATGTATTGATTGCTTTGATTTTTCGGATGACGAGTCTTGTAACCCTTAGCTAACAAGCCCTTGCGGCTACGTGGATGTCCACCACTTGCGCGGCCTTCACCACCACCCATTGGGTGATCTACAGGGTTCATTGTCACACCGCGGTTGCGTGGACGACGACCGAACCAACGGTTACGACCGGCTTTACCACTCTTTTCCAGGGCGTGGTCCGAATTACCAACAACACCTACTGTTGCCTTGCAGGCAGCGAGGATCTTACGAAGCTCACCCGAAGGTAACTTAATCAGAGCATACTTGTCTTCACGACCGGCAAGTTGTGCGAACACACCTGCGGAACGAACCATCTGAGCGCCCTGACCGGGACGAAGCTCGATGTTGTGGACGAGAGTTCCCAGAGGAATCTCTGCCAAAGGAAGACTGTTTCCAACTTCGGGAGCGATGCCGCTTCCGGATAATACTTGTTGACCAACTTGCAGGCCGTTAGGAGCCAGCATGTAACGCTTCTCGCCATCAGCATAGAACAACAGAGCGATACGAGCCGAACGGTTCGGATCATACTCGATAGTCTTAACGATTGCGGGTACACCATCTTTGTTGCGTTTGAAGTCAATTACGCGGTATTTCTGCTTGTGTCCACCACCAATATAACGCATGGTCATCTTACCAGCATGGTTACGACCACCCGTCTTGGCTTTACCGAACACGAGAGACTTCTCTGGTGCGCTTGCGGTAATTGTTTCAAACGCGCCAATAACTTTGTGTCTTTGCCCCGGTGTAGAGGGTTTAAATTTACGTACAGCCATTGTTAAATATTGCTATAAAAATCGATTGTTTCACCTTCTTTCAATGTCACAATAGCCTTCTTATAGGCTTGCTTCTCACCGCGAATGAGACCACTCTTGGTGTAGCGTTGCTGAGCCTTGGGGCCTTGGATTAACGTATTAACGTCAACCACTTGGACATTGTACATTTCTTCGACAGCCTTTTTGATTTCCACCTTGTTGGCTGTGCGGATTACCTGAAAACCATAACGGTTCAACTTTTCGCCGGCGGCGGTCATCTTCTCGGTGACGATAGGTTTAATAATAATTGCCATAATCTTACCTCCTTATGCTAAAGTTGCCTCAATTGCCTTTACGCTATCAACAAGCATAACAACGGCGTTTGAGTTCATGATTGAATAGGTATTCAGTTCGTTAACTGTAGTCACGTTAGTGCGCTCAATGTTGTTAGCACTCTTCATAACAACGGGGTTAACCTCCGGCATTACGAACAATACTTTCTTACCGGCGATTTTGAGGTTATTGAGAACCTCTACCATAGCCTTGGTCTTGGGAGCGTCAAAAGTAAGAGTATCCAGAACGATAATCTCTTTCTGTTTAGCGCGCAGAGACAAAGCGGAGCGGCGAGCCAGTTGTTTGAGTTTGTGATTCAGTTTGAAGCTATAGTCGCGAGGAACGGGACCAAAGATGGTACCACCACCTACGCGTACCGGTGACTTCAAATCACCCGGACGAGCTCCGCCTCCACCTTTCTGGCGACCGAGTTTACGAGTAGAGTGAGCGTTCTCACTACGTTGTTTAGCTTTAGCTGTGCCTTGGCGGTTGTTTGCCAAGAATTGCTTAACGTCCAAGTAGATAGCATGGTCGTTAGGCTCGATACCGAAGATGTCAGCATTCAGCTTGATCTTCTTACCGGTAGCTTCACCGGCTTGATTCAAAATACTAATTTCCATACGTCAATTACTTGTTAATCGTTACAATACTGTTTTTAGCACCCGGGATAGAGCCCTTGACCATAATCAAGTTGTACTCGGGAATTACTTTTAGAACGAGGAGGTTCTGAGCAGTTACGCGGTCTTGACCCATGTGACCGGCCATGCGGGTACCCGGGAAGATACGGCTAGGATATGCGCAAGCACCAACTGAACCGGGTGCACGAAGGCGGTCATCCTGACCGTGGGTAGATTGACCTACACCACCAAAACCGTGACGTTTAACAACGCCTTGGTAACCTTTACCTTTCGAGATGCCGATAACATCTACGAATGAGTTCTCTTCGAACATCGATACCGTAATGGTATCACCCAGTTTAACTTCTTGCTCGAAGTCAAACTCTGCGAGGTAGCGCATAGGTTGAACCCCTGCAGCCTTGAAATGACCGGCCTCTGCCTTCGTGGTATGTTTCTCGCTCTTGGGCATGAAACCTACCTGAGCAGCCTTATAGCCGTCTTTCTCCACTGTTTTTAATTGGGTAACAACGCAAGGACCACACTCGATAACGGTGCATGGAATATTTTTGCCATCAGCACCGAATACGGAAGTCATTCCGATTTTTTTACCTAATAATCCTGGCATAATTGCTGTAATTATTAAAAATGTTGTTAATTAATCTAATCTTCTCCGCTCTCGCCGACGGGTGTCCTCCAATGATAGTGCCGTCGGAAGCGAATACTTAATTGATTGTTATTCGGTCTGTCGGGACCACCCGACTCAAACCTTGATCTCTACCTCAACGCCGCTTGCGAGCTCGAGCTTCATCAGAGCCTCTACGGTCTTGTTGTTGCTGTTGTAGATGTCGATGAGGCGCTTGTAGCTCGAGAGCTCAAACTGCTCACGCGACTTCTTGTTTACGAAGGTCGAACGGTTGATAGTGAAGA